>NZ_JBIMSN010000062.1:0-265159 GCF_043944905.1 Antrihabitans spumae | reverse complement strand
ATTCGGCGAGCAGGGTCAGGAATCGTGCGGTGGCGGCGGCGATTTGTCCGGCGAGGGTACAGATTTCGGTTTCGATCTCTTCGATCGGCCGTTCCGCCGGGTGAGTTGTCGGTAGTTCTGTGGTGTTCATCGAATCTCCCCGTTTCGATAGAACTGATGTTCGACAAACCTACCGCGGGCCACCGACAAGAACGGATCGCCGAAACGTCCCCGCGGGGACGTCGGAACCCGGTCCGACCGATACCTCTCGACGTCGCGACGACGCCAGCAACCAGCCTCAGGCCGACTCGAGCACCAGGTTCGTCAGGACTCGGACGCCGACGGCAAGTGCACGCTCGTCGAGGTCGAACGTCGGCTGATGAAGATCGTGCTGCGGACCCTCCCCCGACCAGACGCCGAGTCGCGCCATCGCACCCGGAACCTCTTCCAGGTACCAGGAGAAATCTTCACCGCCGCCCGATTGCTGCGTGTCGGCAAGCGCATCCGGACCCACTCGTCGGATGGCGTTCTCGAAAATGCGCGTCGCATGCTCGTCGTTCACCACCGGTGGCACACCCCGGCGGTAGTTCAGTTCGTAACGCACCCCGGTCGGCGCGAGCAATCCGTTGACGATCTCGCGGACCATCGGTTCCAGCAGAACCCAGGTGTCGTGATCGCCTGTACGCACTGTTCCGGCGAGCATTCCGGTCTGCGGTATCGCGTTGAGCGCCTTACCCGCACTCACCGCACCCCAGACCATGACTGTGCTGGTCCGCGGATCGATACGCCTGCTCAGGATCCCAGGCAGACCGGTGATGACCGTACCGATCGCGTAGACGAGATCGGTCGTCAGATGCGGACGTGACGTGTGGCCACCCGGCGAATCGAGCACCAACTCGACGACGTCGGCGGCGGACGTGATGGCACCGACGCGGATGCCGACGCGACCGACCTCCAACCGCGGATCGCAGTGCAGCGCATACATTCGCGACACCCCGCTCATAGCGCCGGTCGCGACCACCTCGAGCGCGCCACCGGGAAAGACCTCTTCGGCGGGCTGGAAAACTAGCCGAACCCCGACCGGCAGCGACTTCGCAGTGTTCAAGGCAAGCGCAGCACCGAGCAGAATCGTCGTGTGCGCATCGTGACCGCACGCGTGCGAGACACCGGGAACCGTCGACGCGTACGTCGCGCCCGTGAACTCCTGCAGCGGTAGGGCATCCATGTCAGCACGCAGCGCGACGCGTGGACCGTCTGGCCCGATATCGCAGATCAGGCCGGTGCCGCCGGGCAGCACCTTCGGGGTGAGGCCGGCCTCGGTGAGCTTCGATACGACGAACGCGGTCGTCGCGTACTCGTTGCGCGCCAACTCCGGATTCGCATGAATGTGCCTGCGCCACTTGACAAGGTCTGCCGAATGACGTTCGAGCCACGGCTCGACGAAGTCGTTCATCGGCTCGACCCGACCTTGGTGCGGCGCGCCTGCAGATCGAGCAGGCGAGCCCGCTGGACAGGATCGGTCACCATCTCGATCGTGGTGCGCGCCAACGCGACTGCACCGTCGAGGACGGCGCGGTCCGCCGATGCGTTCACACTCGCCGCAGCGAATGCAGGTTGATGGGTAACCGACCCCTCGGAGTCGATTCCGATGACCGGGTGAATGCCAGGTAGAACGTTCGTCACATTGCCCATGTCTGTGCTGCCGAGGGGCCGCGATCCTTCCAGTTCCGGCGCGATCGGGTCGCGCCCCATCGCCACTATTACTTCACGATATGCCTGCGCCAACTCGCGATCCGGTGTCAGCTCCGTGTACGTCGGCGAGACCGTACGGATCGTGTGAGTACACCCGGTTGCAAGCGCGCCCGCTGCGAAACACGCATACGCACGCTCCTGCAACTCCACCAATGCCGCAGCGGACGTGGCCCGCAGGTAGTACAGCAGTTCGGTGTGCGCGGGAACGATGTTCGGCGCGGTGCCACCAGCACTGACGATTCCGTGCAGCTGCTGCCCCGGTGCCAGATGCTGCCGCAGCAGACCGAGCCCCACCTGCGCCACGGTGATCGCATCCGCGGCATTCCGCCCGTACTCAGGTGCGGCCGAGGCGTGCGCGGCACGGCCAGTGAATTCGACTGCGATATCGGCGAGGGCGAGCGAACTTGCCCCAACAATATCGAACGGGCCGGGATGCACCATCAAAGCCATTGCGGCAGTGTCGAATACACCCGCCTCGAGCAGGATCACCTTGCCTCCGCCACTCTCCTCGGCAGGAGTTCCGACAACGGTGACGGTGATACCGACCTCGTCCGCCACGGCAGCCAACGCCACCGCAGCACCGACTGCGGATGCCGCGATGATGTTGTGCCCGCAGGCATGCCCGATCTCGGGCAACGCGTCGTACTCGGCACACAACGCAACGACCAGGTCGCCGCTGCCGTAGGTCGCGGTAAAGGCGGTTGCCATTCCTGCGATGCCCGATTCGATCTCGAATCCGTGCTGCGCAAGCAGTTCGACGATCTTGGCGGCGCTTTTGTATTCGGTGAACGCAAGTTCTGGTTCGGCGTGGATCGAATGCGACAAAGCGATCAAATCGCCGGCAGCAGCCGAGACAACTGTCTCGGTCCGCGCCGAGTCAACACCGAGAGCCATGCCGATCAGTCTCTCACTTGCCGAACTGCAGGTTTGCCTCGCTCGTCTGTACGGCGAGCGCCTCGAGGACCGGGGCGTGCAGACTGGCCTTGATCGTTCCGAGATTCGCGCCGCGGGTGCGGGTCAACTCGGCGGCACGACGGACCGCTTCCGCCAACACCGCGTCACCCTCGGCAGTCCCGTCGACGATCCCCGACGCCAAGGCTTCCGCGCCGCCGACGCGTCGCCCCGTCGTCATGGTCGACACCGCGACCTGGTTGCCGAGTCTGGTCGTGACCAGCGAATTCATGCCGACGGTGAACGGCATGTTGAGCAGCACCTCGGGCAGGCTGTAGTAGCCGCGGTCGGAGCGCATCACCCGGAAGTCGTGTGACGTCGCCGTCATCGCACCTGCGCCGAAGGCGTGTCCGTTGACGGCCGCGACCGTTGCCATGGGAAACGTGAGCAAGCGACTGAAAACGGTGTGTACACGATCGAGGTACCAGTGGATCTTGTCCAGGTTGCCGAACAACCAGTCGGTGTCGAGCCCGTTCGAATAGAACTTGCCGGTCGCCGTCGTGACGAGTGCCGCGGGGCCTTCGCTTGCCTCGACCTCGTCGAGTGTCGCGTGCAGCTCGTCGATCCAGTCGGGATGGAAGCGATTTTCGCTGTCGGTCTGACCCTCGTTGCCGAGGTAGAGGACGAAGACGTCACCGTCGCGCTTCAGATATGGCATGGGAGGAAGGATAGCGAGTGCCTCCCGCCACTACGCTCGCTCCTATGAATGGCTCGCTCATATGAATGCCACCCAAGCCGCTGCTGTGATCGCAGCGCGTACCGGTATCGCCGAGCATCGTGTTGCGGTTGTGCTCGGATCGGGCTGGCAGGCAGCCGCCGCGGAGTTCGGGGTTCCCACCGCATCGCTACCGATGGATGCGATACCCGGTTTCGTGTTGCCATCGGCGGCAGGACACGTCGGGCGGGTGCTGTCGGTGGACGTCTCGGGGACACCGGTCCTGCTGCTGCTCGGCCGCAGCCACCTGTACGAAGGCTGTGAGCCAGCCGACGTCGCCCACCCGATTCGCACGGCATGCGCTGCCGGCGCCGAAACGCTGATCCTCACCAACGCTGCCGGTGGCATCCGAGACGGACTTCGGGTCGGCGAACCCGTCCTGATCGGTGATCACCTCAACCTGACCGGTCGATCGCCGCTGGTCGGCGCCGAATTCGTCGACCTGGTCGATGCGTACGATCCCGGGTTGCGCGCGCTTGCCCGCACTGTCGATCCGACCCTGCGCGACGGCGTCTATGCCGGACTCACCGGACCGCAGTACGAGACACCGGCCGAAATTAGGATGCTGCGAACCCTCGGAGCCGACCTCGTCGGCATGTCGACGGTGTTGGAAACGATCGCTGCACGATCACTCGGCGCTCGCGTGCTCGGCGTCTCGCTCGTGACGAACCTTGCGGCCGGTGTCACGGGAGAACCGTTGAATCACACCGAAGTACTCGCCGAGGGATTGGCTGCGGCACCGCGGATAGGCAAGCTCCTTCGCGATGTGGTTGCCGCATTGTGAGTCCGCTGCAATTCGGGACCGCCGGCCTGCGCGGACCCATGATCGACGGTCCGGACGGAATGAACCTCGACGTAGTCGTCCGCACGACCGCGGGCCTCGCTGCGTGGCTGCGTGACCGGTGTCTCGGTGGCGGTGTGGTCGTTGTCGGCCACGACGCGCGGCACAACTCGGCCGAATTCGCAACGGCGACAGCCGAAGTCCTCGCGGCGGCAGGGTTCGCCGTCAAGGCGCTTCCCAAACCGCTCCCGACGCCGGTCACCGCATTCGCTGTTCGCGCCCTCGACGCCGTCGCAGGTGTGCAGATCACCGCGTCACACAACCCCGCAAGCGACAACGGCTACAAGGTCTACGTCTCCGGCGGCGCGCAACTGCTCGCGCCTGCGGACACCGAGATCGAGGGGGCGATCGCACAGGTCGGCGAGGCGGCGGGCGTCGACCGCACCGACGTCGCACCTGTCGACGACGCGCTGCTGCGTCGATATCTCGCTCGGGCAGCAACACTCCCCCGCTCACCCAAACGCTCCGTACGGATCGCGCTCACCGCGATGCACGGCGTCGGCGGCGATACAGCAGTAGCGGCGCTGCAAGCAGCTGGGTTCACCGATATCCACACCGTTGCAGCACAATTCGATCCAGACCCCGACTTTCCCACCGTTGCCTTCCCAAATCCCGAAGAACCCGGCGCAGCCGACCTGCTGCTCGAACTCGCCAAGGAGGTCGGCGCCGATGTGGCGATAGCGCTCGACCCCGACGCCGACCGTTGCGCGGTGGGAGTACCTAGTCCCGATGGCTGGCGGATGCTCACCGGCGACGAAACAGGCGCGCTGCTCGGCGATTACGTGCTTGCGGGCGCGAAAGCCGATGCCCTCGCTGCGAGCACGGTCGTCTCGTCGCGGTTGCTTGCCAAGATCGCCGCCGCACGAGGTGCACGGCACGCCGAGACCCTCACGGGCTTCAAATGGCTGGTCCGCGCCGGGTCGGGGCTCGTCTATGCCTACGAGGAAGCCATCGGGCACTGCGTCGACCCGAATGCGGTGCGCGACAAGGACGGCATCACCGCCGCGATCGTCGTCGCTGACCTTGTCGCGGCACTCGCCGCACAGGGTCGCGGCCTGCTCGACGTCCTCGACGACTACGCACTGGAATTCGGGCTGCACGCAGGCGTCGGTGTGTCGCAACGGTTCGCGGCGGTTTCCGACATCGCGGCAACGATGGCACGGCTCCGCGCCGAACCACCGAAAATCCTTGCAGGCGAATCCGTCTCGACGATCGATCTACTCGAACGGCGTGGGCAGCTGCGTTCGGACACGCTGATCTACGAAACTGCAACTGCGAGAGTCGTTGTGCGTCCGTCCGGTACGGAACCGAAACTCAAGTTCTATCTCGAAGTGGTCGAACCTGTCGCCACTCGCGACGATCTCCCGCGGGCGCGCACACAGGCGCAACGCAGGTTGGCGGAGCTGCGCGCATTCACCGGCTAACGTGGCCCGAACTGCCTGTCCCCCGCATCGCCGAGACCCGGGACTATAAAGGCAGCGTCGTTGAGACCGTCGTCGATGCTCGCTGTCACCAACCGAACCGGGAAACCCGATTTCTCCAACGCCGCAATGCCTTCCGGTGCCGCGACGACGCAGACGGCGGTGATGTCGGTCGCTCCACGGGCGACGAGCAATTCGATCGTGCAGCGCATCGATCCGCCGGTGGCCAACATCGGATCGAGGACGTAGACGGGGATGCCCGCAAGACTGTCCGGCAGCGACTCCAGATACGAGACAGGTTCGTGAGTCTCCTCGTCGCGGGCCATGCCGACGAACCCGACACGAGCCTGAGGTATCGACGCGCTGGCCTGATCGACCATGCCCAACCCTGCGCGCAGGACCGGCACGAGCAGCGGTGGGTTGGCCAGCCGGACGCCGCGGGTCCGCGCGACGGGCGTCTGCACGTCGAATTCCTCCGTTGGAGCATCGCGGATGGCCTCGTAGATCAGCATCTGCGTCAACTCACGAAGCGCAGCCCGGAAAGCGGCATTGTCTGTGCGTTCGTCGCGCATCGTGGTGAGCAATGCGGATGCCAGCGGATGATCGACGACCTGAGTGCGCATGGGTGAAACCCTAGTGGCCGAGGGGCGGCGAGCAATCGCAAGAATCCCGAGAAACCAGAGAAACCAGAGGGAACCGTTCGGCCACTGCGCGCGTCGAACACTGTGAAGGCACACCGACACCCGGGGGGAATCGCGCGTGAGTGATCTATCGGCCGAGACGGGGGCGATACACGGCTACGGTGCCGTCGCCGACGTCATGGCGATCGGACTGGCGGCCGCAGGTACGGAAACCGCGGCGGCAGGGCCCGCACTGCTCGGTCCCGCGCTCGGCTTGATCGGTGGAGAGTTCGTCGCCGCATTCGCAGCCGCTCATGCAACTCACCTCGCCACCATCGCCGAACTCACCGGCGTCGTCGCCACGATGGGCACGGCAGCTGTATCCACCGCAGCCGGTTACGTCGGTGTCGACTCGGCGACGGCAGCAGGTCTCGGCAACACCGACGTAGACACGCGGGTGTGACGATGATCGACGTCGAAGGCCTCGCCAAACCCATCATCGATCTCTTCTCGAGTTTCGGTCCTGGCTTCGTTCCCACCGGTGGCCCTGCCGATGCGTTGGCCGTGTCGTCGGCAACCATCGATTCAGTCCACGCGATCGGGCGCGATGCGATCGATCTGCTCGACTCGTCCTGGTCGGGCGCAACAGCGCTCAATGCGGTCACCAAAGCCGGCCTCACCCAGGACTCCTATGCCAACATCTCCGACCGCGGCACCGATATCGCAGCGGTCGTGGCAACCGCGAGCTCCGACGTAGCTGCGGGAGTCGTCGAGTTGGAGGCGATCCTGCAGTCGTTCGTTTCCATCGTGTCCGCTGCAGCTCCCCTGCTCGCGACCCCGCCCGCGCAGGCGATGGTCGTCGCTGCGGCGGTGGAACACCTCGGTCGCGCGCTCGCTGTGGTCGCGAAGGTACGCGCCCAGCTCGCGGTGCACACCGCGAAGATGCTGGAATTCGCTGCGCCGGTGTCGACTCCGACCGCACCCGCGGCTGCGACGACGCCTGCATCAGCGCCGGGTAGCTCCGACGCCGCCGCAAAGTTCGTCAGCGGGCTGACCCAGAGCGCCGCCGCACCCGCGACACCGCCTGGACTATTCACCGGCGCGGCGCCGAGCCGGAACACCGGAGGCGGTCCGGCGAGCAAACTGACCGGCGACAAGGGAACAAGACCGGGAATGCGGCCGTCGGACGGCACCGGAGTCATGATCACGCTGCCGGACGGCAGCACCGCGATGGCACCCAACGAAGAAGCTGCTCGAGCGGTTCGCAACGCGCTCAGCGCGCAGGGCACACCCTATGTGTGGGGTGGCAATTCGCCAGGCTCGGGACTCGACTGCAGCGGGCTGACCAAGTGGGCATACGGCGACGCCGGGGTCGACCTACCTCGACTCGCCGACCAGCAGGCGATCGGATCCTCCGTCGGGCCCGGCGACCTCATGCCAGGCGATCTCGCCGTCTGGGACGGTCACGTCGCGATGGTCGTCGGCAACGGAATGATGGTCGAAGCCGGCGATCCCGTCCAGGTATCCGCAGTCCGCACCGACAACATCGGTATGGCCTTCCATGGCTTCTACCGGCCGACCGAATGAGAATCGTATGAGCACCGAGACAACAATTCCTCCCGTGACAACTCCTCCCGTGACTACGGTCACGCGGACCAATCGAGGAGCAACGATCGCAGTCTGCGCGACCGATCAGGGCCTACCCGTCGAGATTCGCGTCGACAGGCAGGAACTGCGCTACGGCGCTGCGGCGCTCGCCGACGAGATCATGCGCCTTTGCAGGCAGGCGACCCTCGAAGCAGGTGCGCTGCGCCGCGAGGAACTCGCCGAGGCAGGCATTGCCACCGACGTGCTCGATCGGCTCGGTCTGCCGACCCGCGACCAGGTCGTCACGCAGGAGACACATTTCGAGGAGCGCGAAACCGCTCCGACATCGTGGTTGCGGCCGGTATGAGCGCCTCGACGACAGCAGAGATGGACGAGCTGGTCGATCGAGCGACCGCCAAGCTGGAGTCCCTCGAGGAGGCACTGGCCGGGCTGAGCAGCATCCGCGCTCGCTACACCTCCGACGACGGCTGTGTGACGGCGGAGGTCGACGGCAACGGCACGCTGACCGGCCTCTGGCTGGAAGAGTCGATTACAGCCAAACCTGCGAACGAGGTCGGCCCTTCGATCACCTCGGCAGCGCACGAGGCAGCACGGATCGCCGGCGAACGCCGAGCTCAGGTCATCGATCGACTCAATAACGCGTTCGGAGTCGACGGGCCGCAATAGTGCGCGCGCGACGATGTCGATAGGCTTCCGCCCATGGCAGTAGGAGACATCGTCCCAATCGAACTCGGGCTTACCGATGGCGATCTCGTAACTCTTTGGGCGCCGCGCTGGCGCGAGGGCGATGACGAATGGGAGGCGTTCCTCGGACACGACGACGACCTCTTCGGTTTCGCGTCCGTTGCGGAGCTTGCGGCGTTCATTCGCACGAACAAGGACAACGATCTCGTCGAGCATCCGGCCTGGTCGGTCGTCTCGGCACTTTCGGCGGCAGAGCTGGAGCCGGAGGAGAACTTCTGCTACGACCTGGTCGCCGTTCCCGAACTGGCCGCGAGCGAACCCGACGCAGAGATCGTCACCGAACTCGAAGACACGCTCGAGATGGTCCGCACCATCGGCGAGGTGTGCGAACTCGACGTCGTCATCAAGTTCTTCAGCGCCAACCCGATTCTGGGCGCGCTGCCCGGTGGCGTCCGAGCCTTCGCAGGCCGTGACGGAGAAGCACTGTGGGACAAGGTCGGTGCTGCGGTTTCCAAGGGCTGGGACGCCGTCCTGGATGCGATCGACAAGGTCGTCTCGACACCCGAGGTCGATGCCGCCGCCGTCGAGGTCGCCGAAGCCGAACTGCTGATCGCCGCCGAGAACACCGTCGACGCCGACGACACTGTTAGCGAATCAGCCGACGAAGACGATTTCGAGACAGTCGATTTCGAAGAAGGTGACGAGCCAGAGGACGACGGCGTGGATTCCTTCTGGGACACCGTCGGGATCGACCCGGTCAAGATCATCACCTCCGAGGGCGACTTCTTCACGTTGCGCTGCTACCTCGACGACGAGCCGATCTTCCTCGGCACCAAAGGTGATATCACGGTCTTCGCGTCGGAGCGTCAGCTCGCTCGGCATCTCGCCGACAACAGCGATCACGACCTTGCCAAGGTCAGCACGTACACCGAAGTCGAGACCGCAGCGGTCGACGGGTCGCTCGAGATCGAGGTCACCGACGAGAACGTCTACGTTCTCACCGGACTTGCCGACGACCTCGGCGAAGGCCCGGAAATCGTCGACGCCGAACAGCTCGACCTGATCGTGGAATTGTTCTCCGATGCAGCGGATTACGCCGGCGACGACTCGGTCGAGAAGGCGCTAGCACCGTCGACACCGCTCGGGTGGTACGTGTCGTATCTGCTCAATCCCGACCCGTCGCGGCTCGCTCCGAGCCCGCCGTTCGCTGCGGAAGCTCAGGCGTGGCTGGCTCTCGAGCGGGAATTCGAAACGCGGCTCAACAAGGCCTGATCCGATCGGTCCTGGTCGGGTTACCCGATCAGGACCGCGAACCCAGGTTTGATGACGTGGTCGATGAGTCGCAGTCGTTCCGAGAAGGGGATGAACGCGGACTTCATGGCGTTGATCGTGAAGCGTTCGAGGTCGCTCCAGCCGTAGCCGAAAGCTGTTACCAGCTCCAGCATTTCGTTGCTCATCGTCGTATCGCCGAGCAGCCGGTTGTCGGTGTTCACCGTGACGCGGAACCTGAGCTCTGCGAGCAGAGCGAAAGGATGCTCGGCCAGCGACTCGACCGCTCCGGTCTGCACGTTGGAGGTCGGGCACAGTTCGAGCGGAATACGTTTGTCTCGAACGTAATTGGCGACGAGACCGAGTGTCGGTTCGCTGCCAGTTCGGTCGATGTCGTCGATGATCCGAACGCCGTGGCCTAGCCTGTCGGCCCCGCAGAAGGCGATCGCTTCGTGGATCGAGGGCAGTCCGAAGGCCTCGCCCGCGTGAATAGTGAAGCGCGCGTTGTTCGCTCGCATGTGTTCGAACGCATCGAGATGGCGGCTCGGCGGATAGCCTGCCTCCGCCCCTGCAATGTCGAAACCGACGACACCACGATCACGGAAACGTAGTGCCAGCTCCGCGATTTCGAGCGAGCGCGCAGCGTGCCGCATGGCCGTGAGCAGGCAGACGACACGAATCGTCCTGCCGGACGCCGCGACCGCCGACTCGCCTTCGGCGAAGCCGGCGAGCGTGTGCTCGACGACCTCGTCGAGCGAAAGGCCCGCTTCCAGATGCTGCTCGGGCGCGAACCTGATCTCGGCGTAGACAACGCCGTCGTCGGCAAGGTCCTCGACACATTCACGGGCAACCCGCGTCAGCCCTTCCGGCGTTTGCATGACTGCCACTGTGTGAGCAAAGGTTTCGAGGTAGCGCACCAGCGAACCGCTGTACGCGGATTCTCGGAACCAGGTACCGAGTGCGACCGCGTCGTCGGCGGGCAGCTTGTCGTAGCCACATGCTTCGGCGAGGGAGATGATCGTTGCCGGTCGCAGCCCCCCGTCGAGGTGGTCGTGCAACAACGCCTTCGGGGCACGGCGTATCGACGCCAGATCGAGCGGTTGTGGCCCACGCAGTGAATCTGCACCCATATGAAGACCGTAGCGATTGAACGCGCTGTCAGCTGATCCTGTCCACAACCAGCGGCGACGGCTCGGGGGCGTCGGATCCGATAGTCCAGCCCGAAGCCAGCGTTTCCACCGCACCGTCGAACGTGTCGGGAGTCTCGGTGTGCAGCGTGAAGAGCACCTGCCCGCGCCGTACCTCGTCGCCGGGCTTGGCAGCCAGCTCGATACCCGCCCCGAACTGGACGGCGTCGCCCTGGCGCGCACGTCCGGCGCCGAGCTGCCGCACAGCGATACCGACAGCCATCGCATCCAGCTCCGTCAGCACACCCGACTCCGGCGCCGTGACAACCTCGGTGTGCTTCGCACGGGGTAGCGGCGCGTTCGGGTCGCCGCCCTGTGCTGCGATCATCGCTCGCCAGCGGTCCATCGCAGAGCCGTCGGCGAGGCGCTCGGCAGGATCGACGTCGCGAATACCCGCGAGCTCCAACATTTCTCGTGCGAGTACCAGCGTCAGTTCGACGACATCGGCGGGTCCGCCGCCCTGCAGCACCTCGATCGACTCGGCGACCTCGAGTGCATTGCCCGCCGTCAGGCCGAGTGGGGTCTGCATTGCCGTGAGCAACGCGACGGTCGGCAGGCCCGCGTCACGACCGAGTTCGACCATCGCCGTCGCCAACTCGTGCGCGCCCTCGCGGGTCTTCATAAATGCGCCTGCGCCGAATTTCACATCGAGTACCAGCGAGCCCGTGCCTTCGGCGATCTTCTTGCTCATGATCGAGCTCGCGAGGAGCGGTATCGATTCGACGGTGCCGGTGACATCACGCAGTGCATAAAGCTTCTTGTCTGCGGGTGCTAGGTCTGCACCGGCCGCGCAGATCACGGCACCGACGTCGGGATCGGACAGGATGCTGCGCATGTCGGCGGTGGAGAGGTCTGCGCGCCAGCCGCGGATGGACTCCAGCTTGTCGAGCGTGCCACCGGTGTGGCCGAGGCCACGACCCGACAGTTGTGGAACCGCGGCGCCGCACGCCGCGACAAGTGGTGCGAGAGGCAACGTGATCTTGTCTCCGACGCCTCCCGTCGAATGTTTGTCGACAGCGGGCGCGGGTAAATCTGTGAAGTCGAGTCGTTGACCGGACGCGATCATCGCGGCCGTCCAGCGACTCGTTTCGGCTCGTGTCATACCGCGCAGGAGGATTGCCATCGCCAACGCAGACATCTGTTCGTCGGCGACGATGCCGCGGGTGAAGCCGTCGACCACCCAGTCGATCTGGTCGTCGGACAGTACGTGGCCGTCTCGCTTGGCCATGATGATCGAGATGGCGTCAGGCATCGGCCGCTCCCCGGTTGCTGTCGGTGCTGACAGCATCGAGATCGTCAGGCCCGAATGCGTTGGGCAGCAACGTGTCGAGTGAAACGGGGCCGGTTCGGAAATCGACCGCCAAGCCTGGGCCGCCGTGTTCGAGCAGCAATTGTCGGCATCGTCCGCACGGCGTGAGAATTTCGCCACGCGCATCGCAAACGGAAACGGCGATCAAGCGACCGCCACCGCTGGAATGGAGGTTGCAAATCACGGCACACTCGGCGCAGAGGCCGAGTCCATATGAGACATTCTCCACATTGCAACCGACAACGACTCGGCCGTCATCTGCTAAGGCAGCGGCGCCGACGGGAAATCGGGAGTATGGAGCGTAGGCGTTCCGCATGGTCCGATAAGCGTTGTCACGCAAGATATTCCAGTCGATTTCGACCATCGCGATCCACCTCGTTTCAGTCGACAACACGTTACCGAATTTCACATTCATCTGCCCGCCCAGCATTGGAAAGGCAACCCTAACAACGACGCTCGCGCCGAAACGTTTCGCTAGTTCGGTTAGTTCCCAGTTTCGAAGAGGATTAGAGTTGATCACAAGTCGGCTCAGGTTCTCGTCGAGCGAAGGGGCTCGACGCGTCCATCAAAGACGTTGGAGGCAAAGCACTCGATGAGTACCACCACTGAGACCGCGGCACCTGAAAAGGCGCCGAAGCGGTCGCTATACCGAGGTGATCCCGGGATGTGGTCCTGGGTCATGCACCGCATCAGCGGCGTCACCCTCTTCTTCTTCCTCTTCGTCCACGTTCTCGACACAGCCCTCGTGCGCGTGAGCCAGGACAGTTACAACGAAGTCGTCGACACCTACAAGAACCCCTTGGTCGGGTTGATGGAACTAGCGCTCGTCGCGCTCGTTCTCTACCACGGCCTCAACGGCGTTCGCGTCATGCTCGTCGACTTCTGGGGCAAGGGCCCGCGGAACCAGCGACTGATGTTGTGGATCATTCTCGGCATCTGGTTCGTAGTCATGATTCCCGCAGCCGGGCGAATCTTCTACAACATGTTTGCGGGGCACTGACATGACGACGACCGAAGCCAAATCGCTCGGTACTTCATACGACCGGCCGGCAAGCCTGGACAACCCGCGCTCGCCGCGCAAGGCATCCAAAAGCAACTTCGAGCTGTACGCGTGGCTCTTCATGCGGTTCTCCGGACTGGCACTGATCGTGCTCGTGTTCGGCCACTTGATCATCATGCTGATGGTCGACGAGGGTGTGCATCGCATCAACTTCGCGTTCGTCGCAGGACGTTGGGCCAGCCCGTTCTGGCAGTTCTGGGATCTGACGATGTTGTGGCTGGCGCAGCTGCACGGCGGCAACGGCCTTCGGACCGTCATCGCCGACTACTCACGCAAGGATTCGACGCGGTTCTGGTTGAACACCCTCCTGGTGTTGTCGATGATCCTCATCATGGGACTCGGCACCTACGTCATCTTCACATTCGACCCCAATATCAAGGCCAGCTAGGGGAACTGAGACAAACATGCAGGAACATCGCTATGACGTCGTCATCGTTGGAGCAGGCGGCGCGGGTATGCGCGCAGCCATCGAAGCGGGCCCCCGCGTTCGGACAGCGGTACTGACCAAGCTCTATCCGACTCGTAGCCACACCGGCGCCGCACAGGGTGGCATGTGCGCAGCCCTTGCGAACGTCGAAGAAGACAACTGGGAATGGCACACCTTCGACACCGTGAAGGGCGGCGACTACCTGGTCGACCAGGACGCCGCAGAGATCATGGCGAAGGAAGCGATCGACGCCGTTCTCGACCTCGAGAAGATGGGTCTGCCGTTCAACCGGACACCCGAGGGCAAGATCGATCAACGCCGTTTCGGTGGACACACGCGTGACCACGGCAAGGCACCGGTCCGCCGGGCCTGTTACGCCGCCGACCGCACCGGTCACATGATCCTGCAGACGCTCTACCAGAACTGCGTCAAGCACGACGTGCAGTTCTTCAACGAGTTCTACGTGCTCGACATCGCGATCACCGAGACCGACCGCGGACCGACCGCCACGGGCGTCATCGCCTACGAACTGGCGACCGGCGAACTGCACGTGTTCCACGCGAAGTCGATCGTCTTCGCAACCGGCGGTTCGGGTCGTATGTACAAGACGACGTCCAACGCGCACACCCTGACCGGCGACGGTATGGCGATCGTGTTCCGCAAGGGACTTCCGTTGGAGGACATGGAGTTCCACCAGTTCCATCCGACCGGTCTCGCAGGGCTCGGCATCCTCATCTCCGAAGCGGTCCGCGGCGAGGGTGGCATTCTGCGCAACGTCGACGGCGAGCGCTTTATGGAGCGATACGCGCCGACCATCAAGGACCTCGCACCTCGTGACATCGTCGCGCGCTCGATGGTGCTCGAGGTCCTCGAAGGCCGCGGCGCCGGACCCGACAAGGACTACGTCTACATCGACGTGACCCACCTCGGCGCAGAGGTGCTGGAGGAGAAACTCCCCGACATCACCGAGTTCTCGCGTACCTACCTCGGTGTCGACCCGGTGACCGAACTGGTTCCCGTGTTCCCGACCTGCCACTACGTCATGGGCGGAATCCCGACACGGATTCGTGGCGAGGTGCTGCGCAACAACAAGGACATCGTCTACGGCCTCTACGCCGCCGGCGAATGCGCCTGCGTGTCGGTGCACGGTGCCAATCGCCTCGGCACCAACTCGCTGCTCGACATCAACGTGTTCGGTCGTCGTGCAGGTATGGCGGCAGCGGACTACGCGGAGCGGCACGCCGATTTCGTTCCGATGCCCGACAAGCCCGAGCACATGGTCGAGCAGTGGCTGGCCCGCATTCTCTCCGGCGACGGCCACGAGCGCGCGGCCGACATCCGTACCGAGATGCAGAAGACGATGGACAACAACGCATCCGTCTTCCGCACGGAGGACACGCTCAAGCAGGCGTTGGGCGACATCCAGAATCTCAAAGAGCGCTACAACCGAATCACAGTGCACGACAAGGGAAAGCGCTACAACAGCGATCTGCTCGAAGCGCTCGAACTCGGCTTCCTGCTGGAGTTGGCCGAAGTCACCGTCGTCGGCGCCCTCAACCGCAAGGAAACCCGCGGTGGACACGCTCGCGAGGACTATCCGAACCGCGACGACGTCAACTTCATGCGGCACACGATGGCGTACAAGGAGGGCAGCGATCTGCTGTCCGACATTCGCCTCGACTTCAAGCCGGTAGTGCAGACCCGCTACGAGCCGATGGAGCGTAAGTACTGATGACGACCACCGAAGCACCAGCCCCAGAGAAGGCGGCGCCGGTCCCCGAGGGATCGGTCATGGTCACCATGAAGATCGCGCGCTTCAACCCCGAGAACGATCTCGGTGCGCATTGGGAGAGCTTCCAGGTTCCCTGCCTGCCGACCGACCGGCTGTTGAACCTGCTGCTCTACATCAAGAACTACCTGGACGGCACCCTCACCTTCCGGCGCTCGTGCGCGCACGGCGTGTGCGGTTCGGACGCTATGCGGATCAACGGCGTCAACCGTCTTGCCTGCAAGGTGTTGATGCGTGACATGTTGCCGAAGGATTCCAGCAAGACGCTGACCATCTCGGTCGAGCCCATCCGTGGCTTGCCGGTCGAGAAGGATCTGATCGTCGACATGGAACCGTTCTTCGACGCGTTCCGTGCGGTCAAGCCGTACCTGATCACCACGGGCAACGAGCCGACACGGGAGCGCATCCAGTCGGCGGCCGATCGTCATCGCTTCGACGACACCACCAAGTGCATCCTGTGCGCGTGCTGCACCACGTCGTGCCCGGTGTACTGGAGTGACGGCAGCTACTTCGGTCCCGCGGCGATCGTCAATGCGCACCGGTTCATTTTCGACAGCCGTGACGAAGGGGCGCGTGAGCGTCTCGACATTCTCAACGACGTCGAAGGTGTGTGGCGTTGCCGCACGACGTTCAACTGCACCGACGCGTGCCCGCGTGGCATCGAAGTGACGAAGGCAATCCAGGAAGTCAAGCGCGCGTTGCTGTTTGCGCGCTGAGCTGATCACACACTGACGCACTCCCCCACGATTCAGCGCCCGAGCGGTAAGCCGTCTTCCAGATAGCGAACCGCTCGGAGCGCGTCGGTCGGGCTGTTCGTATTTTCGTTCATCGTCGCGATGATGGCACCGACCATTGCGCCGGCATGTGCGCGCACTTCGGTGTCGTCGGCGGATCGGCCGGTGCGCTCGGCCATCATCTCGGCGAGCATGTCGATGGTGCGCATCATTTCTTGCGTCACAGCCCGTTTCAATTCGGGTACCGAGTAGAGCAGGCGTGTGCGGCGCCTCTCGAATTCGACGTCTTCCGGCGTCAGATCATTGAACAGCGCCTCCGCCGCTAGTCGAATCGCGGCGAACATCGGCACGTCGGGTGGCTGATCGGCTACCGCCTGGATCATCGCGGGATCGAGATCGTCGGCGAGAACCAACTGTTCCTTCGTAGGGAAGTACCGGAAGAACGTGCTCGGCGATACGTCCGCCGCGGCAGCGATCTGTTCGATCGTCGTCTCGAGGTAGCCCTGCTCCTCGAACAGGCGGAACGCCTCGGACCTGATGCTCGCCCGAGTGCGCGCCTTTTTTCGTTCCCTGAGCCCGATCGATGGAACGGTCGTGTCAGCCGGCATGCACTGATTCTGACTTATCCACCGGCGGTGGCGTCGCATCCGGCATTGTCGGGTTCGTCGCCAGCGGTCGAAAGCGTGCAGCAAGCACAACCGCGACCGCGCAGGTTGCCGCACAGACCCACAGCATGACGCCCATGCCGGACACGAACGACGCCTGCAGATGCTCGAGCAATCCGGAGTCGCCGGTCGACTTCGCTACTGCGACACCGGCGTTGACGCCGTCGCTGATCGGTGCGGTATCGAGGTCGCCGAGTTCGGAACGGTAGCGCGTGGCGAGCACGGTACCGAGGATCGCAACGCCGATCGTGCCGCCAGCCTGGCGAAGCGCCTGAATCAGCGCCGAACCCGAGCCGGATCGCTCGGCCGACAGCGCGTCCATCGCGACACCCATCGCTGCGGGCATCACGAAGCCCATCCCTGCACCGACAACGGTGATCCAGATTGCCGTAAATCCGTAGCCGGAGTCGACGGAGGTCAGCGCGCCGGTTGCAAGTCCTGCGGTCAGCAAAACGAAGCCGACGACGATCACCGGCCGCGCACCCGCGCGTTGCAGCAATCGGTCACCCAGTCGCGTGCCGACAACAAGTCCGCCGATCAGCGGGAGCAAGCGCAGACCACTGCCGAGGGCATCGGTGTTGAGGACTGCCTGAAAATACTGCGGTGCGGTGAAGAACAGCCCGAACATCCCGAAGTTGACCAGGGTCGCGAAGATCGTGCCCCAACGAAACCCTGCACTCGCGAACAGCGAGAGGTCGATCAGCGGATGTTCGGTTCGGTTTTCCCACCACGCGAAGACAGCGAGTATCGCAAGGCCGGCTGCGATCGAGGCCCCGACGACGATGTCACTCGAGCCGTTCTCGCCGGCTCGAATGAAGCCGTAGGTGAGGCTCAGGAGGCCGAGCGAGGAAGCGACGGCACCTGGAACGTCGATGGGAGTGCGTTGTGCGCTACGCGATTCGGGCACCAGCACAGCGACCGCCACAGCGCCGACGAGGACCAGCGGGACGTTGATGAGGAAGACGGACCCCCACCAGAAGTGCTCGAGTAGCCAGCCACCGAGAATCGGACCGAGCGGAAGGCCGATTGCTGTCGACGTCACCCAGATCGTCAAGGCCCGCGCCCGCTCTTTCGAGTCGGGAAACAGGATCGGCAGTACCGACATGGACAGCGGCATCATGATCGCGGCGCCGAACCCGAGTACGGCCCGACCTGCGACAAGTTGACCGGACGTCGCGGCGTAGCTGCAAGCCAGCGAGGCGGCGCCGAAGAGCAGCAGGGCTCCGAGAAGAAACTTCTTACGACCGTAGCGGTCCCCAAGTGCTCCCGCGGGCAGCATCGCGGCGGCGAGCACAAGCGTGTACGCCGAGCTGAACCACTGCAGCTGAGAACTGCTCGCATCGAGATCCGTCGCGAGGGTCGGCAACGCAACGGTCAGCACTGTGACGTCGAGTCCGATCGTCAGCATCGCCACCGCAAGAGCACCGAGCGCCAGCCACCGGCGACGCGAGTTCGGATCGGCCATGACATCTCCTACCAAGTGGATGTTTATGTGTATTGATAGTCACTGCCACTTTGTAGCGAGTGTCAATACCTGCCACGCGTCTACCTCCTCGCGACGCTCCCGGTTTCGTCGCCAACAACTGGACGTTCACCTGGGTCGGCTTCGACGGACTGCTCGTCGTCAAGATGGCAACGACCGCCGCACTCGGTTGGAAGCGACGACAACTGCTGGTCCTGACCGGCTTGGACGTGCGCTTACCTATCTGAAAGATCGCCGACCTGCCGCTATTCTCGTTGTCATGGGGGAAACATCAGCGAGGGAAAGATCGGCGGCACCTCGAACAACGCGTGCAATACTCGGCGGGTTTGCCCTGCTCGGGGTCGTCGCCATCGCGCTGGGGATCGCGGTCGCCAAGGTCGGCGTATTCGACGCTGCTGAGCCGCAAGCATTCCCAGCGGTGTCGACCGCTGGCCTCGACCCCCGCCAAGCCAAGATCGTCGAGCTGCTACACGCCGAGTTCGACGCCGCACCGCCTGGCGAGAAGTATTCCGAAGGCGTCGACGAACCGTGGTGTGCCGACTTCGTCAGCTGGATCATGCGTGAGGCAGGAATGCCTTTCGCAAATCCGAACTCGGGATCATGGCGCATCCCCGGCGTCTACACATTGCAGGAGTTCTACACCTCGAATGGTCGATTCGTCGCACATGGCACCGGTTATCAGCCGAAGATCGGCGACACCGTGCTCTACAGCGACGACAGCAAGTTCGGCCAACACACCAACGTCGTCGTCGCCAACGATGCCGGGACGCTGACTACCGTCGGCGGCAACGAGGGCGATGAGATTCGCGTAAGCACAGTCGATCTCAGCGATGACGGAATCGTTGGTTACGGAGTCCTATAGCTCGCCGAGTATGTCGGCGGCATCCTGGCTGCCTGCATCGGCGAGTCGTTCTAACTCCGCGATGTCGCCGCGTTCTTCAGCTAGTTCGACCAGTTGGTCGACGGCATCCTGACTACCGTCGGCCGCGAGGCGTCGCAGTTCGTCGAAATCGCCACGCTCCCCTGCCAATTCGACAAGTTGGTCGACGGCATCCTGACTACCCTCAGCAGCTTGCCGCCTGAGGTCGGTGAGCTCTTGGTCCATCATCGCGTGCCCTTCGTCGTTGTTGCCGTCGGTAATGCGCCTGTGCGCCGGAGGTTTTCACGACGAACCAGCCATTCGTCGCGCAATTCGGGTAGTCGCTCGCCGAGGAATTCGGCCAACGCGATCGTTTCTTCCAGCGGTGCACGGCGTTCCGGAGCGGAGTCACTCAGCAGCGCAAGGCCTTCGCGAAACAGCGCTGCGTGCTCTTTGTGAATTGCGGAGTCGAAGTTCTGCGGTTGGCGACTTTCGGGATCGATCGTCACGCGGTCGACGCGCTCCCCCGCAGCTCGGTCGCGTCGCACGATGTTAAAGCTCTCGAGCATTTTCACGGCACCGGTGATAGCGCTGCGACTCGCAAGCAGGGCGTCGCTGAGTTCGTCGATCGTTTGCGCCGCCGGTTCGCACACGAACAGGTACCCGAGCAGCCGCCCCGCCATGGGCGGAAATCCGTACTGCCGAGCGTAAAACCGGCCCACATGGTCGGCGAATACGATCTCGGCATCGGCGGGCACCACGCCAGACTAGCCCACTTCGACGCAAATGACAGAAATAAGTGTCATCTAAGACAAGCACCATTCCGGACATTAGCGATCAAGCCCGACAATCCGCCTCGTTCACTTTGGTTACGGGCGTTCCGCTGCCCTAGGCTGCCCCCACCATGAGAGCGCGATTCACGAGTTCGGTCGCGATCGTCGCAGCGGTCCTGATCGGGATGTCGGGTGGGCCCGCTGTCGCCGATCCGGCCGACGATCCGACGACCACAACAGCCACGACCGTAACGACGACACCCTTCACGACCCCGAACACGGACAACTGCCCCAACAGCTCGAGTCCGCCGAAGGCGATCGACCTCTCCGAAGTGCCCGCCCCCGGCGATCCGACGCCGCAGCCTTTGCCGATACCGGACGAGCCGGTAGGCGGTGACGAGTTGGGCGATTGCGGTTCGGTGACACCCGATGGTGCGCCCGCGTTGCCGAAGGAGATCTCCGCAACAGCGTGGGTGCTGTCGGACCTCGACTCCGGCGCTGTTCTCGCCGCGAAGGACCCGCACGGTCGCTACCGTCCCGCAAGCACGATCAAGATCCTGCTTGCCATCGTGGCGTTGCGAGAACTCGACCTGAACCGTGTTGTCACGGGAACGATCGCCGATTCGGAGGTCGATGGCACACGGGTCGGCATCGGGCCCGGCGGGCGCTATACAAATCTACAACTGATGCAAGCGCTGGTCATGGCGTCCGGCAACGACGCCGCGCACGCCATCGCTGCTCAACTCGGCGGTGACGAGGCAGCGGTCCGCAAGATGAACGACCTCGCGAAGTCGTTGGGCGGCATGGACACTCGCACCGCAACACCATCGGGCCTCGACGGTCCCGGCATGTCGAGCTCCGCATACGACCTTGCTCTCTTCTTCCGCGAAGCGATGCGAATTCCGAAGTTCGCAGAGCTGATCCATACCGAGCAAGTTCAGTTTCCCGGCTTTCCGCCAGACCCCCGCATCCCCGCCGACAAGGATCACCCGGCGTTCACGATCGGCAACGACAACCAACTGCTCTACAACTACGACGGTGCACTCGGCGGCAAGACCGGTTACACGGACGACGCCAGACAGACCTTCGTCGCGGGTGCCGAGCGCAATGGCCGCCGACTCGGCATCACGCTGCTCAAGGCCGATGTGTTGCCGATCAGACCGTGGGAGCAGGCGGCACGTCTGCTCGACTACGGCTTTTCTCTCGATCGCGACGCGTCGGTCGGCACACTCGTCGAACCCGAAGGCAAAGCCGGCACGACGACTACGTCACGTCGGCAGCAGAGCAGTGGCGTCACACTGGCTGCGCCGCCGGTCGACGCAACGGCGTCTCGACTGCCGAAGTCGAACGACGACGACTTCGGTTGGGCTGGGCCTCTGGTTTTCGTCCTCTTGGGTGTGCTCGTTGTGCTCGCTTTGCTCTACTGGGCCGACTCGCTCAATCGTCGGCGCAACCGACACTGACCCGTCACACGATCGGAGCAGCTATGAAGGCGGCACGGTTCGCCAGGTTCGGTGGCCCGGATGTTCTCGAGATCGTGGATCTCCCTGATCCGCAGCCCGGGCTGGGCCACGATGGAGTCGACCTCGCACTCGATGTCGCCGGGAGCGGCGTCCTTCCGGAACTTGTCGAGCTCACAGGAGGTCCCGCGAACGTGGTGACCGTCGCCGACTTTCTCGGCGCACGCGAGCACGGTGTCACTTTCAGCACAGGAGAAGCTGGACGCGCATTCCACGTGCTCGACGAGATCGGTGCCTTGATCGAGACCGGCCGTTTTTCCGTCCCGGTTGTGACAACCTTCCCGCTCGACGAGATCGCTGCCGCGCACCGAGCGAGCGAGGACGGCCACGTGCACGGCAAGCTTGTGTTGGTCGTCGACCCCGCAGACCGAAGTCCCGCCTAACGCCGTTTTCGGGCTCCCGAAATGCCGAGCGCGGCAAGGGCTCCCGCGCCAACGAGAGCTATCCCGCCCGCAACGGACGGTCCGGTGCGGACCTCGACGCGCGGCGAGATGACCGCCGGATCGGGTGGGGGCACTGCGACCATCGCGAGGTTCTCGTCGGCGGTCGCTGCCCACGCCGTCGCGAACAAAATGATTCGCGCCGTGAAGAAGCTGAACACCATGATACCGATGATCGGACCGAACGCGGCACCAGCTGGGCTGCCGAGGACCGACTTCAGATAAAACGTCGCAATCTGCTTGAAGATCTCGAAGAAGACCGCCGCCAGCAGCGCCGCACGCATCGCGCTCTTGATGGTGACCGGTTCGCGTGGCAGTCGGGCGATCACCCACACGAAGACCGCCCACGACGCCAACAGCGCCAACGCGATCGACACCACACGCAGCACAATTCCGACGCCGGGCACCTCGTCGAGGTTGACCAAGCCGAGGAGACGTTTGCCGACCGCGCCCGAGCTGATAGCCGAGAGACCGAGCGAGACGACCAATGCGAGCGCAAGTCCGATCAGGGCGCCGAGGTCGACGATCTTGGTCTTCACGAAGTTGTCCGGCTCGTGCTTCTGGTCCCACTGCTCGGTCAGCGCGGCACGCAGGTTCGCCATCCAGCCGAGCCCGGCGTACAGCGCGCCGAGCAGGCCGATGACACCAACGCCGGTGCGCGAATTGATCGCCTGATCGATCAAGCTTTTGAGCTGATCGCCCATCGATCCGTCGACGTTCTCGGTCAACTTCTCGCGAACGGTTTCGAGCAGATCAGGATTGCCGACGAGGACGAAGCCCGCCGCCGAGAATCCGACCATCAGCAACGGGAACAACGCCAGCACGGTGAAGTAGGTGATGCCGGCGGCGTAGTAGTCGCCGCGTTGTTGCTGGAATCGTCCAGCGGCTCGAATCAGGTGATCGAGCCAGGGCCGCTGGTCGCGTTGCTGCTTAAGGATTGCCTTGACGTCAGGGATGGCACTCACCCTTTCGGGGTCAGGAACCCCACTCGTTCATACACCTGCCGCAGGGTCACGGAGGCAATCGCACGTGCTCGCTCGGCACCGATCGTCAAAATCCGGTCCAGCTCGGCCGGGTCCGCCAGAAATTCTTTCACTTGCGCCTGAATCGGGGTGACGAAATCGGCCAGAGCGTCGGCTACGTCGGACTTGAGGTCGCCGTAACCTTTCCCCTCATACCCAGTTTCCAGGGTCTCAATCGACTCACCCGTCAGCGCACCGAGAATCACCAGAAGGTTGCTCACCCCTGGCTTGGTCGCCCGATCGAACCTGATCTCGCGATCGGTGTCGGTGACCGCAGACTTGATTCTTTTCGCCGAAACCTTCGGGTCGTCGAGAAGATTGATGATGCCGGCATCGGATGCGGCCGACTTGCTCATCTTTGCCGTCGGGTTCTGCAGGTCGTAGATCTTCGCCGTGCCCTTGATGACGTACGCGTCGGGGACGACGAACGTCTTCTTGTAGCGACTGTTGAATCGCTGTGCAAGGTCGCGAGTGAGTTCGAGGTGTTGGCGCTGGTCCTCACCGACCGGAACGTGCTGGGCACGGTAGAGCAGGATGTCGGCAGCTTGCAAGATCGGATAGGTGAAAAGTCCGACACTCGCCTGCTCGTTGCCTTCGCGCGCTGACTTGTCCTTGAACTGCGTCATCCGCGACGCTTCGCCGAAACCGGTGAGGCAGTTCAACACCCAGGCCAGCTCGGCATGTTGCGGTACCTGGCTCTGTACGAACAGCGTCGACTTGTTCGGGTCGATGCCGATCGCCAACAACTGCGCGACCGAAACCCGGGTTCGCTTGGCAAGTAACTTCGGATCCTGCGGCATCGTGATTGCATGGAGGTCCGGGATGAAGTACAGCGCGTCGTAACCGTCCTGCAGCCCGACCCAATCCTTCAGCGCGCCCAGATAATTGCCGAGATGGAAAGAATCTGCGGTCGGTTGAATCCCGGACAGGACGCGTGGCAACGAGGTAGGGGCAGTGCTGGACATGGTCTAGGAGGCTACGCCTCGTGAGTCTTTTCGATGGTCCTGCCCTCCGGAAGGACTCACGAGCGGCGTGGCTCCCTACTGATCTCGACAACTTTGAACAGCACCGGATCAGGCTTCTTCGCCCACTCCTGCGCATAGAAGTCCATCGCGTCGACGAACCATCGCCTTTCTTCGGGTTCCCGACTGAGCAACTGCTCGGCTGCCCGAACGACGACGACGTAACCGGGTGCAGCGCCTACGAATTCGTCGAGATCGCGCATACATTCGTCGAATGCATCCTTGTTTTCGCCGAAGTAGTCGGGGAACTGGAATGCGGCCGCGAACTCGTCGAACAGGCGCTGCACGGTCGGCATCTTGTCACCACGAACCGTACGGACGAGGTAGCCGAGTTCGGTCGCGCGATAGCTGATCGAACCGTCGTCACGTGCGGCGACAATGCGGCCGACGACGGGCGAACCGGTCAGGATCTTCTCGATATCCGACATCAGCGCATCCTCGTGAAGGTTTTGTAGTGATCGCCCGTGTACCAGGCGGAGCCGTCGCTGCCTGTGACGATGCGCTCCGCGTCACGGGTCTGGCCGCGCCGCTTCGGATTGACGTCCCACTCCTTGTAGGTGATCGCTTTGCCCGCAGCATCTTTCACCGGCAACTGGCGGTCACGATTGCGCCAGGTCTCGCCGCCCTTGGTGCCTGGGGCATTCGCGGATTCGGGCCACGAGCCCGCGTCGATCTTCTGCAGAGTTTGCGTTGCCGCCGCGGGTACATCAGACACCTGCGCCGAAATCGACCGTCCGTCACCGGTCGTCGGGACCCCGGCGCTCGTCGCGCTGTCTTCGCTACGTGAGGACAGCAGCAACAATGCAACGACCACCACCAACACTGCCGCCGCGCCCGCACCGATCAGTCTGGACCTGTTCATCGGTACTGCACCGTCACGGGTGCGTGATCGGACCAGCGGGTGTCGTACGTCTGCGCTCGCTCGACCGTCACCTGCTTGGCACGTTCCGCAAGTTCCGCAGTCGCCAGTTGATAGTCGATCCGCCAGCCAGCGTCGTTGTCGAATGCGCGACCGCGGTAGGACCACCAGGTGTAGGGCCCGGCCACGTCCGGGTTCAGTCGACGCGCGACGTCGGCCAGCCCGGCCGCTAGTAGTGAATCGATCCAAACACGTTCGTATGGAAGACATCCCGACGACCGCCGATTGGCCTTCCAAGCCTTCAGATCGAGGTCGGTGTGGGCTATGTTCCAGTCGCCGCTCACGACCAGATTCTTGTTCGCCTCCGTCGTCGCCAGCGCTGCGGCTCGGAGGTAGCGTCCGAACGCGTCCAGGAAACGGTCCTTCTCGTCTTGACGAGGCGTTCCGACGCCACCGGACGGGACGTACACGCTCGCGACCGTCAAGTCACCGAAGTCGGCTTCGACGTAGCGACCGGATTCGGCGAACTCGTCGGAACCGAAGGCGACGCGAACCTTGTCGGCCGGCCTGCGGGACAGGATCGCGACCCCGCTTCGACCTTTTGCGGCAGTGGGTTCCGCGGAAGCGAGATGCCAACCGGACGCCAGCGCCGGACCGAGCGCCACCCGCAATTCGTCGTCGGTCGCCCGAGTTTCCTGCAGGCACACAGCGTCTGCCTCGGTTGCCGCCAACCACTCGAGCAAACCTTTCCGAGCAGCGGCACGGACACCGTTGACGTTGACGGACGAGATGATGTGAGCCACGTGAGCACGGTAGCGGACCCTGGCGCAGCCAACCCTCCGCACAGCACCCGCGACCTACGGTTTACGGTTTAGCCCATGACGCAAACCGACCTCGGCGAGGCCGCACTCTCGAAGCTGAAGTCCAGCGAACTCGTAGCGCTACTAGGACGTTTGCAAGCCGACGACCCGGCGATAGGTGATCTCGACGTCGACGTCGTCGGCCGCCTCGTCGATCCGAAGAAGCTGAAGAACGAGGAATTCGCGTCGCTGCTGAGCAACCTCGCGCGCCTCGCTGACGCAGGTGCCGACGTCGACCTGGCAAAGATGGACGCAACGAACTTCGCGAAGTTGATCGCCCGGGCGTCCGACGATCAACTCAAAGCCGCGACAGCGGATCCCGCGTTGCGCGCCCGAGTCCTCGACGAACTGTTCCGGCGGATGGACGCCCACTTCCTACCCGAGCGGGCTCGCGACGGCAGGGTCGTCATGCAGTTCCGGGTCAGCGGGAAAGGCAACGGCGGCAAGGAAACCGACGACTACGCAGTCACCATCGCTGACCGAAAGTGCAGCGTCGAGAAGTCGCTCGCACCCGATGCGAAGACGACGATCACGCTCAGCCCGGCCAGCCTGCTGAAACTGGCGACCGGCAATGCGGGGGCCAAGATGATGTTCGTTCGCGGCAAGGTCAAAGTGAGCGGCTCGATCGGGTTCGCCGCGGGATTTATGAAGATGTTCGAGGTTCCGTCAGCCTGAGCGGGTACTTGCGCTCGGCATCACCGTGTGTGAGCCTCAGTAACGGGTAACTCAGCATCAAGAGCTTTTTCCGGACAATGACGTCGAGGAAAGGTCCTTCCGCGTGACTCAGTCGACCGCAGCGCTACATCTGGGATCCGGTGAGCCGGTCCTGCTCCTGCAGCCATTTATGCTCTCCCCTCATGTCTGGCGCGGTGTCGCCGAGCGATTGGCGGAGTCCTACGAGGTCTTCGCGCCCGCCTTCGCGGGTCACTGGGGTGGGCCTCCCCTGAACGGGTGGGACGCCAGCGCCTCCGCGATCGCCGACGCCGTTGAGAAGCAACTCGACGAACTCGGCTGGAACACCTGCCACATCGTCGGCAACTCGCTCGGCGGTTGGGTCGGTTTCGAACTCGAACGTCGCGGTCGCGCGCGCACCCTGACCGCTGTGGCTCCAGCTGGCGGCTGGCGTCATCTGAGCCCGGACGCAATCCTGGTCGGTCTCAAATTTCTTTCACTCGGTCCCCTCGTCGGGATCGGCAAACTCGTCGGCGGCTTCGTGGCCCGAAATCGCCTCGTACACCGAGCTTTCCTGCCCCTGGTGAGCAAAGATGCGAAGGCCGTCGAGCCACAGGACGCCGAGGCGATGATTCTCGCCGCGTCGAACTGCAGAGCATTCCTGCCCGTGCTGTGGTCCGGACTCAAGGGTGGCGGAGTCACCGGCCTTGCCGATGTCAAGGTGCCGACTCGGCTGCTGCTGTGCGAATACGACCGCATCATCCCCATGCGCCGCTACGGGAGCATGTTCATCGACGAGCTTCCGGCGGTCGCCGACCGAGTCACGATGGAAGGCGTCGGCCACTGCCCTCAGCTGGAGGCACCGGAGAAGGTGGCCGCGCTGATCTCCGAACACGTCGCGTCCTATCGGCCGCACCTGCGAGCGGTATAGCGGGTCAGTCGGCGGTCCGGCGCTGTGCAAGAACCGAGATCCCGAGTACGAACAATCCGGCGATGGCAAGCATCGCTCCGACGGCTGCCGGCGCGGTGTAGCCGAGACCTGCGGCGATGACAATGCCGCCGAGCCACGCACCCGCTGCGTTGGCGATGTTGAGCGCCGCATGGTTGAGCGCGGCGGCCAACGACTGCGCATCTGCCGCCACGTCCATCAGCCGGGTTTGCAGCCCGGGGACCAAAGCGGCTCCCGCCGCGCCGATGGCGAACACGCCGACAACTGCGGTATACGGGTTGTGCGCAGCAGCGACGAACAACGCGAGCACGACGGCCATCGTTGCCAGCAGCGCGAAGAGGCTGGGAATCAACGCCCTATCGGCGAGGATGCCGCCGACGATGTTGCCGACGACCATCCCGACGCCGTAGACCATCAGAACGACCGGAACCCAGGCGATCGGCAACCCGGCCACGTCGGTCAGCGTGGTGCTGACGTAGGTGTACACGGCGAACATGCCGCCGAAGCCGACAGTGCCGACCGCAAGGGTCAACCACACCTGGGAGCGGCGCAGTGCACCGAGTTCGGTGATCGGATTCGTTATGGCGACGCCGTGCAGGTCCGGCACCCAACGCACGAGCGCGGCGACCGTGGCAACGCCGATGACGGTGACGATCGTAAAGGCGCTGCGCCAGCCGAAATGTTGACCAAGGGCAGCGGCGGCCGGGACCCCGACGACGTTCGCGACGCTGAGGCCGAGCATCACCGTGGCAACGGCTTTGGCTCGCTGTCCAGCGGGAACGAGTGACGCGGCGGCAAGGGACGCGACACCGAAATACGCACCGTGTGGCAAGCCTGCGACGAAGCGCGAGACCATGAGCCACTCGTAGCTCGGCGCGAACACGGTGGCGGCATTGCCGATGGTGAAGGCGACCATCAAGCCGATGAGGACCAGCTTTCGCGGGAGGCGTGCCGTGGCGGCTGCAAGCAGCGGGGCTCCGACGACGACGCCAAGCGCGTAGGCGGAAATGACATGGCCCGCGGTCGGCTCGGATACGCCGATGCCCGACGCGATGTCGGGAAGTAGGCCCATCGCCACGAATTCGGTGGTGCCGATACCGAAACCACCCATCGCGAGGGCGAGCATCGCCCAGCGGCGGGTTCCGGAGTTGGCCGAGTCGGTGCTGGCCAGCTCAGCACGTGGCGCGGTTGTAGTAGGCACGCTTGCGTACAACCGCCTCGAGGAGCGGAAATCATCCCGATGCGGCGGTGAAGTCGGTCACTGACAACAGGCGGCTATCAGCGCAATGCCTTCTGCAGGTTCTCGTCGAGTGCGCCGAGGAACTCCTCGGTCGTCAGATAACCCTGATCGCCGCCGACCAGCAGTGCGAGGTCCTTCGTCATCTGACCGCCCTCGACGGTCGTGATGACAACGTCTTCCAGCGCCTGCGCGAAGCCGATCACGTCGGGAGTGCTGTCTAGTTTGCCCCGGTGCTCCAGTCCACGGGTCCACGCGAAGATCGATGCAATCGGATTCGTCGATGTCGGCTTACCGGCCTGATGCTGCCGATAGTGCCGCGTGACCGTACCGTGCGCCGCTTCGGCCTCGCAGGTCTTGCCGTCCGGCGTAAGCAGCACCGAGGTCATCAGGCCGAGGGAGCCGAAGCCCTGGGCGACCGTATCGGACTGCACGTCGCCGTCGTAGTTCTTGCAAGCCCAGACGTAGCCGCCCTCCCACTTCATCGACGACGCGACCATGTCGTCGATGAGGCGGTGTTCGTAAGTCAATCCGGCGGCGTCGAACTCGGCCTTGAACTCTTTTTCGTAGATGTCCTGGAACGTGTCCTTGAACTGGCCGTCGTACGCCTTGAGGATCGTGTTCTTCGTGGACAAATACACCGGATAGTTCTGCTGCAGGCCGTAATTCAGCGAGGCCCGCGCGAAGTCGATGATCGACTGATTGAAGTTGTACTGCCCCTGCACGACTCCGCCGAGGCTTTCCTCTGTGAAGTGCACCAACTCGTGCTGGATCGGTTCGTCGCCGTTGTCGGGTGTGTAGGTGATGGTGACGGTGCCCGGCCCGGGGACCTTGAAGTCGGTCGCGCGGTATTGATCGCCGAACGCGTGGCGGCCGATGATGATCGGCTTGGTCCAGCCAGGGACCAACCGCGGCACGTTGGAGATGATGATCGGCGCACGAAAGATCGTGCCGCCCAGTATATTTCGAATCGTGCCGTTGGGCGAACGCCACATCTTCTTGAGGCCGAATTCCTCGACGCGATCTTCGTCCGGCGTGATGGTCGCGCACTTGACGCCGACACCGTGCTTCTTGATGGCGTTG
This sequence comes from Antrihabitans spumae, assembly GCF_043944905.1. Taxonomy (NCBI): domain Bacteria; kingdom Bacillati; phylum Actinomycetota; class Actinomycetes; order Mycobacteriales; family Nocardiaceae; genus Antrihabitans; species Antrihabitans spumae. The sequence continues at coordinate 235,369 of NZ_JBIMSN010000062.1, read as the reverse complement.
GCGGCGTCGACCGTCACCTGATCGTCGGTCTCGTCCCGATATTCGATGCCGAGGTCGTAGTACTCCAGGTTCACGTCGAGATAAGGATGGATCAGCTTTTCTTTGATGAACTTCCAGATGATCCGCGTCATCTCGTCGCCGTCGAGCTCGACGACGGTGCCTTCTACCTTGATCTTCGACATGGGTGTTTCGCGTCCTCCTGAGAAGGTCTTCCCTCGGTGCTGCGGCCGCGAACGCACCTTGTGGGCGCGCTTGCGGCATCAACAGTCAACGTATACGGCTGCGCCTGTCAGCGTGCCTATCAATGCTAAACATGACGGTCGTCCGTGTCGGAACACAATCTGCCAACCCCGGTAGTTCGATTATTCGGAGCGGACATATACGATGTTCGCCAGGTCACGAGCATCAGCGACAAGCCCCGGCTCGCTGGTCGGCAACCCTCCTTCGCGGCGGGGTGCCCCGGGTGATGACAAGGCCCTCGACAGTCGAGAGCAAGCGCGCCGTAGGAGGTTTCAAAATGTGTTGCTGTAGCGGATAGACCCCATCCCCCGCCCCGCATTCCCATTACCTTTCTCTGGAGTTTCCATGACTGAATCCGTTGCGCCCGAATGGTCTTTCGAGACCAAGCAAGTTCACGTCGGCCAGGTCCCCGACGGCACGACCAACGCGCGCGCACTGCCGATCTACCAGACCACGTCCTACACGTTCAACAACACCGACCACGCCGCAGCCCTGTTCGGACTTGCCGAGCCTGGCAACATCTACACCCGCATCATGAACCCGACTCAGGATGCCGTCGAACAGCGCGTCGCGGCACTCGAAGGCGGCGTCGCAGCTCTGCTCGTCGCATCGGGTCAGGCCGCCGAGACCTACTCGATTCTGAACATCGCAGGCGCCGGCGACCACATCGTGTCGAGCCCTCGCCTCTACGGCGGCACCTACAACCTCTTCCACTACTCGCTGCCCAAGCTCGGCATCGAGGTGTCGTTCGTCGAAGATCCGGACGACCTCGAGCAGTGGCGCGCCGCAATCCGCCCGAACACAAAAGCCTTCTTCGGTGAGACGATCTCGAACCCGAAGAACGATATCTTCGACATCCCCGGTGTCTCGGCCGTCGCGCACGAGTCGGGTATCCCGCTCATCGTCGACAACACCGTCGCGACGCCGTACCTGATCCAGCCGCTGAAGCACGGCGCCGACATCGTCGTGCACTCCGCGACGAAGTACCTCGGCGGACACGGTTCCGCCATTGCCGGCGTGATCGTCGACGGTGGCACGTTCGACTGGACTCAGGGTCGCTTCCCCGGATTCACGACACCCGATCCCAGCTACCACGGTGTCGTGTTCGCCGATCTCGGCGCGCCGGCCTTTTCCTTGAAGGCCCGTGTCCAGTTGCTCCGCGACCTCGGTGCGGCAATATCGCCGTTCAACGCCTTCCTGATCAGCCAAGGTATCGAGACCTTGAGCCTGCGGGTCGAGCGTCACGTCCAGAACGCCAAGGCGGTCGCCGAGTGGCTCGAAGCCCGTCCTGAGGTGACGTCCGTTGCCTACGCAGGCCTGCCGTCGTCGCCTTGGTACGAGCTCGGACAGAAGCTCGCGCCGAAGGGCGCAGGCGCGATCGTGGCGTTCGAGGTGGCCGGTGGCGTCGACGCAGGCAAGCGCTTCGTCAACGCGCTGACGCTGCACAGCCATGTCGCTAACATCGGTGACGTGCGTTCACTGGTGATCCACCCGGCTTCGACGACCCACTCGCAGCTGACTCCCGAGGAACAGCTCGCATCGGGTGTCACCCCCGGTCTCGTCCGTCTGGCAGTCGGCATCGAAGGTATCGCCGACATTCTTGCCGACCTCGAGGTTGGGCTGACGGCGGCAGCATCTTGACAGTGAGTAAATCTCGAGCAGCACGTCCGGAGGCGGTTCTGCCGCCTCCGGACGGGCGGCTCGGCAGCGTGTCGATCGGCGAGGTCGTACTCGAAAGCGGCGCAGTGATTCCCGAGGTCACCCTCGCGGTCCAACGCTGGGGCGCGCTGTCTCCGAACAAGGACAACATCGTGCTCGTCGAGCACGCGCTGACCGGCGATTCGCACATCACCGGTCCCGCGAACTCCGAGCATCCTTCACCCGGTTGGTGGAACGGCATGGTCGGGCCGGGCGCACCGATCGACACCGACGAATGGTGCGTCGTGGCAACCAACGTGCTCGGCGGCTGCCGCGGCACCACGGGCCCCGGTTCGATCGCACCGGACGGCAAGGTCTGGGGTTCCCGTTTCCCCGAAATCTCGATCCGCGACCAGGTGTCGGCCGAAATCGCTCTTGCCGATGCCTTCGGTGTCGAGCGGCTCGCATCGGTCGTCGGCGGATCCATGGGCGGCATGCGTGTGTTGGAGTGGATGGTCGGTGCGCCCGATCGCGTGTCCTCCGCACTTGTGCTCGCCGTCGGGGCTCGCGCGACAGCCGACCAGATCGGCACACAGACGACCCAGATCGCCGCGATTCAGGCCGACCCGGACTGGCAGGGCGGCGACTATCACGGCACCGGCCGCACTCCGACGACGGGCATCGGCATCGCCCGCCGGATCGCACATCTGACCTACCGGACCGAGTTCGAACTCGACCATCGTTTCGAGAACTTCTCGCAGGAGGACGAAAACCCCTGGGAGGGTGGGCGTTACGCGGTCGAAAGCTACCTCGAGCACCAGGCCGAGAAGCTGATCGCGCGCTTCGATCCCGCAACCTACGTCCTGCTGACCGAGGCGATGAACCGCCACGACGTCGGTCGCAACCGAGGTGGCGTCGAAGCCGCGCTTCGTGCAACGCAGGTGCCGTGTGTGGTCGGCGGTGTCGACTCCGATCGCCTGTACCCGCTGCGGACCCAGCAGGAACTCGCAGACCTCCTACCGGGTTGTCGTGGGCTGGAGATCGTGCATTCGAAGGACGGTCACGACGGCTTCCTCACCGAAGCGACAGCGGTCGCAACACTGCTGGACGAGACGATGGAACTCGCGCGACGGGGTTAGATCTTTGCCGCTAACCCGTGCCGAGCGGATCGATCGATGCAGCAAGCAGAACGATTGCCGCGCCAACCGCTGTCATCGCGCCGACATCGAACCATCGACCCCTGACTGCGAGCAGCCCGACGCGATCGGTCGGTAGACACAGCCGAAACGCCGCGCCGAGCAGGGTCGCCGAGCCGAACACCAATGCTCCGCGACGCCACCGTTCGGACAGGATGAACACGACGGCAAGTGCGACGACCGCGACGACCACCACCATCGGGAGGTGGCAGCGGACGTACAGCACGATGCGACTGCGGCCGGTCCGGCTCGTCACTTGCTCGTCATTCCTGTTCGGCCCGTTCGACGACATTGGACAGCAGGAATGCGCGAGTGAGCGGTCCGACACCACCCGGGTTCGGTGAGAGGAAGCCTGCAACATCGGCGACGTCGACCGCGAGATCGCCAACACGTCCATCGGGACCACGGGTCGCGCCGACGTCGATGACCGCAGCGCCCGGCCGGACCATGTCCTTGGTGATCAATCCCGGTACGCCCGCTGCCGCAACCACGATGTCGGCACGACGCACTTCGGCGGCGAGATCACGAGTTCCGGTGTGGCACAGCGTCACTGTGGCATTCTCAGACCGTCTGGTCAGCATGAGGCCAAGCGGTCGGCCGACGGTGATGCCGCGGCCGACAATGACGACGTTCGCACCGGCGATCGGCACGTCGTAGCGCCGCAGGAGGTGGACTATGCCCCGCGGCGTGCACGGCAACGCCGACTCCTTGCCGAGCACCAGACGGCCGAGGTTGACCGGATGCAGACCGTCGGCGTCCTTGTCGGGATCGATCCGTTCCAGCGCGGCGTTCTCGTCGAGGTGCTTCGGCAGCGGGACCTGGACGATGTAGCCCGTGCAGGCGGGATCGGCGTTCAGTTCGTCGATGGTGTCGTCGAGTTGCGCCTGGCTCACATCGGCAGGCAGGTCGCGGCGGATCGAATTGATGCCGACCTTCGCGCAGTCGCTGTGCTTGAGACGGACGTACGTTGCCGAGCCAGGATCGTCGCCGACCAGCACCGTGCCGAGGCCGGGCGTGATTCCACGCTCCCGCAGCAATGCAACTCGTTTGGTCAGGTCCTCGAAGATTTCGTCACGGGTCGCTTTGCCGTCAAGGAGAATCACAACTCCATTGTTTCAGACGCGAGTGCGCGATCCCGCGCTACTCGACGATCAGGCCGTTCGCGCGCGCGTAGGCGACCGCTTGGGTCAGTTCGATTCGTGCACCGTCGACCTTGGCCGACATCCACAGTTGTGCATCCATCCGAGCGCCCCGCAGATCGGCGTTGTCCAACTTCAGGCCGATCGTGCGGGCACCCGTCAGATCGACCGAGTGCAGCGATGCGCCGCGAAAGTCCGCCTGCACCAGGCTCGCCTCGCGAAACCGGCAATCGCTCAGGTCCACTTTCCGCAGATCTGCGCCACCGAGCGACGCCAGCGAGAAGTCGACCTCCTCCAGCACGATGGGCCGCATTCGACACCGCTCGAACACCGATCCCAGCATCGAGCAGCCACGAAACGTGCCGTGCCACAGTGTGGTTCCCGTGAACGTGCACGATCTGAACGCCGACGCGACGTGGACGGAACTACCGAGGTCCGCGCCGGTGAAGTCGCACTCGGTGAACACGACACGTTCGGTTGTCAGGCCGGACAGGTCGGCGTCGCGGAACGAGCAGCGGGTGTAGTGCCGATCGGACAGGCGCTGCTCCGACAACTGCGCTTCGGAATAGTCCTCGTCGACGAACTCCTCGAAATCGACGCTAGCCATAACTCCATTTTCCGCCTCTGACAGGCTGGTCGGGTGTTTCGACTGATGTTCCACGAGCCCCGCATCCCACCCAACACCGGTAACGCCATTCGCTTGAGTGCCGGCACCGGGTGCGAACTGCATCTGGTAGGCCCGCTCGGCTTCGACATGTCCGAGCCCAAGCTGCGTCGCGCCGGACTCGACTACCACGACCTCGCGTCGGTGACCGTGCACGAGGACCTGCCGTCGGCGTGGGCAGCGCTACAGCCCGAACGGGTGTACGCGTTCACCGCGCACGCGACGACGTCCTACGCCGATATCGCCTACCTGCCCGGCGACGTTCTGCTGTTCGGTCCGGAGCCGACCGGGCTGTCCGACGAGGTCCTCAACGACCCACACGTCACCGAGCAGCTGCGGATTCCGATGCTGGCGGGGCGACGCTCACTCAATCTTGCGAACGCGGCGTCGGTCGCTCTATACGAGGCGTGGCGACAAAACGACTTCGGCGGTGGGGTCTAGCGCCCAGATCACTTGTCTGCAGCAGGGGCTTCCTCGTGCTCGCGGGTCGGCTCGGGTTGTGGCTGTGGTTGCTGCCGCCCGGGACGACGGGTCCGCCCGAGCACGCGCCAGCCGATCCAGATCACAGCCCCGACGACCGCGAGGAAGCCGAGCCACGGGATGGCTTTGCCGATGAAGACCACGACCGCACCGATCGCGTCGACGAGGGAATTCCAGCCTGCGACGATACCGTCCCAGAAGTTGTCCGGACCTGGGTCCTCTCCTGGTGGCGGTGCATCTTCTGTCGCGAATTCGATTGTGAGCGTCGATAGTTCGATCTGGTCGTCCAGCGCGCGCTTCTGGGCGGTCAGACCGTCCAACTCTGCCTGACGGTTCGACAGCGCGTTCTCGGCTTCGATCAGGTCGGCGGTGTTGGTCGCGCCGGCGATCAGCGCGCGCAGCCGGTCGACCGAGGTCTGTAGTGCCTTGATCCGGGCGTCGACGTCTTCGTACTGCAGCGTGACATCGCTCTTGCTGACCGAGATGCTCGTGACCTTGCCGAAGTCCTGTAGATCGTCGATCAGTTGATCCGTCTTGTCCGAGGGAACTCGAACCGTAAGCGTCGCACGTGGTTTCGTGTAGTTGTCGGTACCTGGATGCTCCGTTTTTTCGTCGATTCGGCCATCCAGCGAGGTCACGCGATCGGCGACTTTGCGGGCTGCATCGATCGGATCCGAGGCGGTGATGTTCACACTGCCCGTTGTGATTTCCTTCCGCGTTGCCTGATCGGCGCCTGGCGGCGCCTTCATCTGGGTTTCCATGCTGCGCTCGGCGGGGTTGGCGGGCGCAGCGAGCGGTGGCGCCGAATCCATCAGCGCACCCGGCGATGAGGCGTCGGTATCGTTGCTGGAGTCGCTCTTGGAGTCGTCCCCACAGGCAAGCAGCAGAAAGCTCATCGCGACGAACATCGCGAGCAGTAGGCGCTTCATGATCGCAGGGTAGCGGAATCATCGAAAGTCCCGAGACTTAGCGGCTATTCGCAGATCCATCCGTTGTAATCGGTCGGCAACCACGGTTACAGCCCCCTCGGCGTTCTGCACCTTCCCGCGGACCAGCAGCGCAGGTGCCATCTGCGCCAGCTTCCGGTACTTCGCCCACAGCCCGACCGAGCAGACGACGTTGACCATCCCCGTCTCGTCTTCGAGATTGATGAAGGTGACTCCCGCAGCCGTCGCTGGACGTTGCCGGTGCGTCACCGCTCCCCCGACCAACACACGATCGCCGTCGGGAACGGCAAGTAGCCGATCGGCTGTGATGACCCCGAGGGCGTCCAGCTGCGGCCGTAGAAACTCGGTCGGGTACGTGCCCGGCGACACCCCTGTCGCCCACACATCGGCCGCGGACAGTTCCAGATCACTCATGCCGGGCAATGCCGGGGATTGTGTCGATGCGCCGATACCCGGCAGACGATCGGGTCGCTCGCCGGCTGCCGCACCCGCAGCCCACAGTGCCTCTCGGCGAGTGATGCCGAGGCTGCCGAGTGCGCCGCCGGTTGCCAGCGCTTCGGCTTGCGCGGTACTCAGCTCGACTCGGCCGGTGAGGTCGAGAAACGACGAGTACGGACCCGATTCGCGGGCACCGACGATCCGCTCCGCGAGTTCGGTGCCGATATGGCGGACCGCAGCGAGACCGAGCCGCACCACCATGCCCTTGTCCTCGAGGGTCGCCTCTGCGCGACTGGCGTTGATGTCGGGACCGTGCACGACCACACCGTGGCGACGAGCATCCGCGACAAGCGATTGCGGGGAATAGAAGCCCATCGGCTGCGCTCGCAACAGACCCGCGCAGAACGCTGCAGGGTGGTGCAGCTTGAACCACGAGGAGTAGAACACCAGCGAGGCGAAACTCTGCGAATGACTTTCCGGGAAGCCGAAATTGGCGAACGCGTAGAGCTTCTCGTAGATACGGTCGGCGACATTGCCTGTGATGCCGTGCATTTCCCGCATACCGTCGAACAACCTGCCCTTGAGCTGTTCCATCTTTTCCGGTGACCGCTTGGATCCCATCGCGCGTCGGAGTTGATCGGCTTCGGCTGGGGAGAATCCCGCGACGTCGATGGCCATCTGCATCAGCTGCTCCTGGAAGAGCGGAACCCCTTTCGTTCGTTCGAGCGAGTTCTTCAGCGCAGGGTGGTCGTAGGTCACCGGTTCCAGACCGTTGTGCCTGCGGATGTACGGGTGCACCGAGCCACCCTGGATCGGCCCTGGCCGAATCAGCGCCACCTCGACGACGAGGTCGTAGAACGTTCGCGGCTTGAGCCGGGGCAGGGTCGCCATCTGTGCGCGGGATTCGACCTGGAACACACCGACCGAGTCGGCACGCTGCAGCATTTCGTACACGGCTGCTTCGGTGAGGTCGAGCCTGGCGAGATCCACCTCGATGTCCTTGAACTCGGCGACAAGGTCGATCATGTAGTGCAACGCCGAGAGCATGCCGAGGCCGAGCATGTCGAATTTGACCAATCCCACTGCGGCACAGTCGTCTTTGTCCCACTGCAGAACACTTCGGTTCTCCATCCGCGCCCATTCGACCGGGCAGACGTCTGCAATCGGACGGTCACAGATCACCATCCCGCCGGAGTGGATGCCGAGATGTCGGGGAAATCCTTCGATCTGCTCCGCCAGTTCGAGGACCGCGGCAGGGATATCCGTGTCGACCTCCTTGCCTATGCCACTCCAGCGGTTCACCTGTTTGCTCCACGCGTCCTGCTGGCCTTGCGAAAAACCAAGCGCGCGAGCAATATCCCGAACCGACGACTTACCTCGATAGGTGATCACATTGGCTACCTGTGCCGCATACGCGCGGCCGTACTTGTTGTAGACGTGCTGAATTGCCTCTTCCCGCCGGTCCGATTCGATGTCGACATCGATGTCCGGCGGACCGTCTCGCTCCTGCGAAAGAAACCGCTCGAAGAGCAGTTCGTTGTTGACCGGATCGACATTGGTGATCCCGATGGCGTAGCAGACGGCCGAGTTGGCGGCGGAACCTCGCCCCTGACAAAGGATGTCGTTGTTCTTGCAGAACGACACGATGTCGTGCACGACAAGGAAGTAACCGGGGAACTTCAGCTCGCCGATGATCTTCAGCTCGTGCTCGATCTGCCGATACGCCTTCGGTTGTCGCTCCGGGGTGCCGTAGCGCCTTCGGGCACCCGTCATCGCCAATTCGCGTAGCCAACTGTTTTCGGTATGGCCAGCGGGGACATCGAACGGTGGCAGCTGCGGGGCGATCAACTTCAGGTCGAATGCACACTCACGTCCGAGGTCTGCCGCATTGCCGACCGCTTCGGGATGGGCATGCAGCAGCCTGGCCATCTCGGCACCGGATCGCAGATGCGCGCCACCGGTCGGCGCAAGCCAGCCGGCTGCCTCGTCCAAGCTCTGCCTCGCCCGCACCGCGGCCATCGCCATGGCAAGCCTGCGACTGCGTGGCGCGGCGAAATGCGCTCCCGTCGTTGCGATCACCTGCAGCTGCTGTTGCCTGGCAATGGTTGCGAGAACGGCATTGCGTTCGTCGTCCTCAGGTATGCCGTGATGGGTCAATTCGACGACCACTCGATCCTTGCCGAACCGTTCCACCAGATCGAAAAGCGCCGCGCCTGCCGCTTCGGCTCCTCCTTGCGTCAAAGCCTTGCGGACGTGACCTTTTCGGCAGCCGGTCAAGATCTGCCAGTGCCCACCGGCCGCCTCCGTCAGCGCGTCGTAGTCGTAATGCAACTTCCCTTTCTCGCCACCCGCCAGATGTGCGGTTGCGATTGCACGAGAGAGGCGTCGATAGCCTTCTTGGCCGCGGGCGAGCACAAGCAGGTGTGTGCCGTTGGGATCCGGCGAACCGGTACGGGCGTCGGTGGTATCCAACGACAGTTCGGATCCGAACACCGTCTTCATATTCAGCTCTTTGGCCGCTTCGGCAAACCGGACGACCCCGTAGAAGCCGTCGTGATCGGTGATCGCGATAGCTTCCAGACCGAGTCGAACGGCTTCCTCGACGAGTTCCTCGGGATGGCTGGCACCGTCGAGGAAGCTGTACGCCGAATGTGCGTGCAGCTCCGCGTACGGCACCACCGGTCCGTCGATCGAATCGATCGGTGCCGCCTGATACTCGCCGCGCTTGCGCGACCACGCCGGACTGTCGCCGCCGTCACCCGGATACATCGCCTCCGGGTTGGTCCTGCCTGGCCTGCCGGACAGCACTCGTTCCAGCTCCGACCAGGTCGGTGGACCGGAGTTCCAGCCCGATCCGTGATTCCAGCCCATCAGCTGATCGTTTCGAAGAACATTCCTCGAACGTACATTCGACCACCGACAAGTCTGCATCGCCGCGTCGGACTGGACCATTGACGACTGCGGGATCGGAACTTACTGTTGAGTAAGTTCGGGTCACCGTCGACCCGCGCCGATCCTAGGAGCCTCCACATGTCAGCACTGGCCGACCGGCACGTCATCATCACAGGAGCCTCATCGGGCATCGGCAGAGCCTCTGCCGCGGCCGTCGCCGCAGAGGGCGCAACCGTCTTCCTCCTTGCACGCCGAGCAGAAGAACTCGACGTCGTCGTATCCGAGATCGAGGCAAACGGCGGGCGCGCATTCGCCTACCGCTGCGATGTCACCGATTCCGACGCGGTCGACACCACCGTTGCCGCCATTCTCAGCGAGCACGGCCACGTCGACATGCTCGTCAACAACGCGGGTCGCTCGATCCGACGATCCGTCTACCGCTCGACCGATCGCCTGCACGACTTCGAACGCACGATGGCAGTCAACTACTTCGGCGCTGTGCGCATGGTCCTTGCGCTGCTACCCCACATGCGCGAACGGAAATCCGGGCACATCGTCAACATCAGCAGCGCGGGTGTGCAGTTCAGCACGCCACGCTTTGCGGCATACCTGTCCAGCAAAGCCGCGCTCGACATGTTCACCGAGATCACCGCATCCGAAACCCTTGCCGACAGGATCACCTTCACGACGATCCACATGCCGCTCGTCGATACGCCGATGATCGCGCCGAGCGGATCCCGCAACGCGGTACCACCGGCGAGCATCGAGTGGGCGGCCGCAACTGTCGTCCGGGCGCTGGTCAGCAAACCCAAGCGCATCGATGTTCCGTTCGGCACTCTGGCTCAGATCGGCTCGCTCATCACCCCGCGGCTCAAAGAGCGCGCGATGCACCAGTTCTATCGGCGCTACCCCGACTCCCCCGCGGCGAAAGGTCTGGTCGTGGAGGCAAAGGACACCGAGGCCAAGCCGCACGTACGGCGGACGAACTCGACTCGATCCAGCAGGCTCGCGGCAAAAGGGGCTCGGCGACTGATTCGACTTATGCCTGGAACATAAGCGACAAGAGCTTTCCAAGCTGGGACCACGCAAGAAAAGGGTCCGGGCATTAGGAAGCCCCGCCGGCGGGTCGGGGGTCTGCCGGCGAGGCTATCTATGTATTCGGCCGACCCAGTGAAAGCGTTACAACCTTTTTCAACTTTCTTTCGCGACCGGCAGCGCTAGGTCAGGGCAGGCCGAATTCCCCCGATGCGATGGGCCTACGCGCCCACTATTCGTCGATATGGCGGTTTTCCGTCATTTGCGGTGAATCTTGGGCGCTCAGGCCCATTACGCACGTATCGAAACCTGGACCGCTACCGACGAGCTTGTAGCTCGGTCAACGAAACCACCGAAACCGCCTCCACAGGCTTAGGCGCCGCGCCGCAACTTGCGGGTCGAGCTGGCAGGGTTCGGGATGCCGTGTCTACTCGCCAACTACGACCGTCGATGTGCGAGACGATGATCGTCCCGTCCGCCTCTAGCACCGAGAGCTCCGCCGGACCTGCCTCGATGCGTTGCCGTACCGCAATTTCGGCAGCCTGCGCGGCGGGCGAGTAGACACTTCGACCTCGAAGGCCGTCGATCGCGACGACCCCGTCGAAGGCTGCGGCAACAACGGCCGCGCTTGCAGCGGTATCGAGTCGACCGTAGGTGTAGCCGGTCGGCAACATGATCATCGACGGCGCGAAGCGATGCCCTCCGGTGTGCGAGCACTCCCACACCGCATCCGGATACAGCTTGCCGAGTTGTGCTGCGATCGGGCGGCCGTACAGCGCGCAACACTGATCGCGCTTGGCATGCGCGCAGACGAGGACGATCGGGTTCGCGACTGCCGTTCCGATCCCGGGTGCAGGCCCGCTCAGAGTTGCCAGGTCCAGGTTCAGGAGTTCGTCGAGGTCGGCGATCTCCAGTTGTTCACACCAGGCATTCTTCGGGTCGGAGTTGACGAGCAGCACGGTTCGGGTGTCGCGATGCACCGCTCTGCCAGGTCTGCGGATCAGCATCAGTCGCACGCCCGCCGCGGCGGTCCTGCGAGCCAGTTCGGCCGACAACTCGGTGCCGAGAACAGCGTCACCGAGCACATCGCGACCCCACGCTCCCGGCTGCTCGACACACAACCACGTCGTGACGGTGGCAGCGGTTCCGGGAAGTGGTTCGTCGATGGCAGATGCGGCCGAACAGGTCAGTGCCGCAACAGCATCCGCGCCCGTGGTTTCGGCAGTCACTAGTGAAACTTCTCGCCGTTGGCGAACATCTCCACGTACTTCGCAATTCTGCGGGCGCGCGTGGCTGGGACGGTCGCATCGTGCAGACGAAAGTGCACCGCGTACTGGTTCTGCTTGTTCAGGGTGTCGAAAAAATCCTGTGCGGCAGGGTTTTTCGCAAGCTCGTCGAGGAAGTCCTTCGGTAGCTCCGCAGCAGCCTGACCCTCGTAGGCGCGGTCCCAGCGGCCGTCTGCCTTCGCGCGATCGATCTCTGCCTGCCCCGGCGGTTGCATCAGCCCCTGTGCGAGCAATTCCTCGACCTTGCCGCAGTTGCGTTTCGACCAAGGACTGCGAGCCCGGCGAGGAGTGAAACTCTGCATGTAGAACTCGTCGTCGATCCGTTTGACCTGGCCGTCGATCCAGCCGAAACACAATGCGACATCGAGAGCACCGTCGTAGTTCAACGACGCGTACCCGGTGCCCTTCTTGGCGAACTTGATCCAGATCCCCTTCTGCAGGGTGTGATTGCGCGCCAGCCAATCCCGAAAGGCAGCCTGGTCGGTGAAGAACTCGATCGTCTTCTCCGGTTGTGTCATGGCTCCACTCTAGAATCTGCGAAATGGCTCGTGACGATGTGTCCAATGCAGAGGTGTCAGGTGCTGATCCACGTGGCGAACCCAGCGCCATCCTGCGACCCGATCTTGCCGCGCCGCTGCTCGATCTGACCCGCCACCATCCGAGGGAGTCGCTCGCCCCGTTCGTCGACTACCTCTGGATCGTTCGCTGGACGATCTCCGATGTGCACCGGCAACAGGTGCTGCCGCAACCCAAAATTCACCTCGCTGCCGAAGCCGGTCGGCTCCGCGTACAGGGGGTGAGCCGCGAGCCGTTCTATCGGACGTTCACCACTTCGGGTCAGGTGATCGGAGTTGCGTTCCGCGCCGGCGGTTTTCGTCCACTACTCGGGTCGAGCGTCGGGGCTCTGGAAGGCAAAGTTGTTCCAGCAGGCGAACTCTGGCCGCACGATGACGCCCCCGTCGCCGCACGGGCCCTTGCCGAAGAGGAGCGCGAGGCGATGGTGAAAGGAGTCGAAGACTATCTGGAACTGATTGCGCCGGAACCGGATCCAATGGTCGACGAGGTCGATGCGATCGTGTCGAGAATCGAGACAGACACGAGCATCCATCGTGTCGACCAGGTCGCGGCGCTCGCAGGCACCAGTGCTCGCACACTGCAACGGCTGTTCATCGACTACGTCGGCGTCGCTCCGAAATGGGTGATCCAGCGCCGCCGACTGCTCGATGCTTCCGAACGTGCGCACAGCGGTCCGGTGGTGTGGGCAGAGCTCGCCGATCAGCTCGGCTTCAGCGATCAGGCCCATCTCATTCGAGCGTGGACCGCAGCGGTCGGCACCCCACCCGCGACCTACGTCCGCGAAACCGGCAACTGGGTGCCACGCGGCTGATCGTCAGTCGGCCATCAGGAAGGGCAGAACATCGGCTTCGAATTGCCGATAGTTGTCGCGGTGAATGCTGTGCCCGGTCTTGTATCTGACGATGCGCGAGCCAGTGAGCAGTTCGGACAGCGCCGCCAACTTGACCGGGTCCACCATCCCACCCGGTCCGCCGACCAGCACCAACGTGCTCGCCTCGATGTCGGACAATCGTTCCCACCACACCGGATTCGGCTTTCTGAACTGCGCGAGCGCCGTCGACGTCATCGATCGATCGAATGCCAGCACCGCACGCGGATGCCGAATGACGCTTGTCCCGGCGTGCCACAGCTCAGGCAGCGTCGGGAAGCGCCCGGTCAGCGACATCGGCGGGTCGCCAGGACGCAGTGGTAGCGGCGACTCTTCGACGACCAGACGGCGGACCAGTTCCGGCCGATCCTGCGCGACCCGCGAGCAGGCGTATCCGCCGAGCGAGTGTCCGACCAGGTCGATTCGGGTCACATCCAAGTCGTCGCACAGTCGGCGGACGTCGTCGCCGAATTCGTCGAACAGATAGGACTGGGTGTGAGCGCTGCGGCCATGGCCGCGAAGGTCCGGAATGATCACACGTCGACCACGCTCGAGCAGTGCTTGGGCGAACTGATCCCAGGTATGACCGTCACCGCCCATGCCGTGCACGAGCATGACCGGCACAGGATCAACCGGTCCCGACGACGCTGAATCCCGATAGGCGATGTTCACACCGTCCAACGTCACCTTCGTTCGTGTCAGCTCCACCCGTCGAGCCTATCGACGCTCGACGTCCTATTCGTAAACCCCCTCCACGCTCCAACTCCGGTCGTGACACACCAGCAACAGTGCCTTCTGTTCCGAGCCTCTTTCCCCGAGCAGAACTTGAGCGCGAGCAGCATCATGTCCCGTTGCGGGATCCCACCAGCGCTCGTCGACCGACCACGGACCCGCCCAGCCCTGCAACTGCCATGTCCTGGTGCCCCAACGCAATCGGTATGGGACGGAACTGAAGACACCACGCTCTGTCACGTATACGGAGGCACCGGAGCCGTCTTCCAGCGCGACTTCGGGCCTGCTGCCGAGCACTGCCGCGGGTGCAGGCTGCGGTAATCGGCCGGGCCACGGCGCATTCGGATCCGCTTCGGGGACCAGTTCGTCGCCGAGCGGAACCATGGTGATCCGCTCGCTCGGCCCTCGTCCACCGCTGAGCACCCCGATCCGAACCGCCTCGCCGCCGAGCAGACCTTGCACACGGACCAACGCTCGACGAGCGCGCTCGTCGCCTTCGCCGACCCCACCCCAGAGTCCGAGCTGGAGTGCGCCTGCGGCAACGACTTCGACCGGTTCCAACCGCAATATCGTGATGCCTGCAGTCGGCTTCGCCTCGCTACGCCCCGTCAGCCAGCCGTCCAGCTGCCAGCGCACTCGATCCGCGGTGCCTTCAGGTGTCAAAGGTTCTGCACAGCGCCACGTCCGCGACAGGTGCTCGCCGTTTCCGGTGCTTGCCTGTACGAGCAATCTGGTGCAGGCCACGGCTGCTGCGGCCAATTTGACGTGCAACTGCTCGGCGAGCGAGCGGCCGGCGAACGCGGCCGCGTCAACTCGATCGATCGGTGGATCGCACTGCTGCTCGACGTCGAGATCCGGTGGCAGCACCCGTGCCGACGGCGGACGTTCGGGTTCGCCACGCGCACTGCGATGCGCAAGGACGGCATCGGTCCCGAAACGGGACGCGACATCGACGGTCGACAACGCAGCGAAGTCGCCGATCGTACGTAAACCCAAGCGATGCAACAGATCTACGAGTTCGGATCGTTCGACAGCAGCAAGGGAAGGCTCTGCCGCCAACTCCTTCACAGCAAGGGGAGCGAGAAAACTCGCACCACCGCCACGTGGAACGAGCACTGCTCTGCGAGCCGCAATCACCGCGGTGGACAGTTCGTCGGCGACACCGATCCGACTCTCGACACCGACAGCGGATACTTCGTCGACGAGTCGTTCGGCAGCCGCCTGTTCGGAACCGAAGTACCTGGCAACCCCTCGTGCCGACAGCACGAGCAATCCGGGCCTGAGCACTTCGACACCGGGAGCGACCGCAGCCACCGCCGCAGCGACCGGCTCGAACAGCCTGGCATCCCGGTCGGGGTCCGCGACGACGACATGCAGTTCCGGGCATCGTCCCTGCGCCTCGCGACGTCGCAAGCCACGTGTGACGCCTTCCGCCCTTGCGGTCGCCGTGCAGGCGATGACTCTGTTGGCGAGAGTGACCGCAACCGCGGCAACGGGTGAGACGTCCGTTGCGACGGCGGCGGCGATCGCGGGCCAATCCGGGCACCAGAGCGCAAGCACCCGCGACGACGAGTCGCGGGTCATTGCGACACAGCTTCTGGCAGCCGGGTGAACGAGATGACAGGTGCGCCTGCCTGGGCGACCCACTCCACACCGCCTCGGGCGGGCTGTAGATCGAGCCGGGCGGTCGTCGTACCGAAGGTCTTGCCCTGAGCGCGTACTGCCAATTGCAACGAACACAGGCGACCCGTGCCCTGGCCGAGCCCGCCGTAACCGACAACCTTCGCATCGAGTCGCAACTCGGCACCTCCCCAATCGCCATCGGTCACAAGCAGGGTGGAGCCCTTGCTTCGGGCACGTGCGACGACGGCCCGTGCCCGTGACGGCGACACAGCGGCACCGCTCAAGCCGAGAACGACAAGATCCATACCGTCGAGCAGCACTGCAGCCACTTCGACAGGATCGGGTCCGGGTTCGGGTATCAAAGCGATACGGCCGAGGTGCGCGCCCATCTCGGCCGCCGCGAGCAGACCCAACCGAGGCCGACCGATCACGACCGCGTGGCCGCCGTCCGCGGTGACCGAGGCAAGCAAACCGAGCAGCAGCGAACTCGCGCCCGAATACGACACCACCGAGCCGCGAGCCAGACCACCGCGTGGAAGCAAGCCGGCAAGCGCGCTCGGGACTTGCAGGATCTCCGCGGCGGCAGCACCGGATTCCGTCGGGCACTGCTCGATCACCGCTTCGCCGCGGACCGGAACGGCAGCTATTTGCCGTCGAAGCTGGTCCAACCGCTCCTGCCGTGACAACCCGGCAAGTTCGGAACCGGGCGATTGGGCTGTGCCGGCAACTGAAATACTCAACCTCGAAACCCCCATGCTCTGGTGCACCAGCAGCCGTTTTTCGGCGTCGGCAGCGTTCCCGAACCACGGGGAAGTCGTGGATTCTTCGAACAGATATTCGAACAGATTCAAGTAAAGCTGGATTCTCAACTCACGTCAAGCGCGCAGGTAGAGACGTTTTTTGCGACAACTGAGTCACGGGAGCACAACATGGGCCCGCATCGATTCGGCAGTCCGACAAGACGCGTTACGCTCGCTCAGGTGACGCAACGCTCAGGACCGGGGATCGGCCCGGACTATCTCGTAGCCGGCCGCTATCGCCTCCGGGCGAAAATCGGTGGTGGCGGCATGGGAGCGGTCTGGCTCGCCCACGACAAGCTGCTCGACCGTGAGGTGGCCGTCAAGCAGGTTGCAACGACGATCGGGCTCGACGCGCACACCGCCGAAGCGCTCCGCAGCAGCACCATCCACGAAGGCAGGATCGCTGCACAGCTGTCGCACCTGCATGCGATTGCCATGTACGACGTCGCCGTGCACTCCGGTGAGCCGTGGCTTGTGATGGAACACCTGCCGTCGCGCAGCCTCGCTCACGCCCTCACCCTCGCCAACACGTTGCCGCCGTTCGAGGTCGCCCAGATCGGCGCTCAGGTGGCGGACGCACTCGCGGAAGCGCACGCGGCGGGCATCATTCATCGGGATATCAAGCCGGGCAACATCCTTGTCGCCGACCGGGGACGAGCACTCGGCATGGTGAAGATCAGCGACTTCGGCATCTCCCGCGCCAAAGGCGAGAGCAGGTCGGAAGCCGATGTCATCACCGGAACACCGGCCTTCCTCGCACCCGAGGTCGCACGAGGCGACGACCACAGCGAGGCAAGCGACGTATTCTCCCTCGGCGCAACGCTGTACACGGCGACCGAAGGGCAACCGCCGTTCGGCTTCAACACCGATTCGGTGCGCTTCCTCGAAAAGATCGCGCGCGCCCAGATCACGCCACCGCAGCGCAGCGAGCAGATCACCGACACCCTGTTGCGCATGCTAGAGCCGAATCCGGCGAATCGTCCCGACATGGCAGAAGTTCGCGACGAACTCGCCGCGACCATCATCGGACCGGGTGGCAACGTGGCGTACCTGCTCGGTGTGCCGGTTCGCTCCGCCGAAGGGACCGTCCCGATGTGGGCGCACCGCACCACCACCTACACCGAATCGCGAACCAGCCGAGCACATCGCATCAAGAGCGAGGATTCCGCAGCACGGCAACAGAATTCGCCGATCACCCAAGCCGAACCAGTCGTACCGTGGAAGGCAGAGCCCGCTGCCGCGCAGCGTAATTCGGGACAGAGATCGACAGCAGCCCCCGCTCGACTCGGGACCACAACCAGAACCACCTCTACGGCAAAGCCTTTGGTGGTCGCCGGCCTACTGCTCGTCGCCGTGCTCGCAGCCATCGCACTGATCGTCGTGCTGCTGACGACCTGACCGACACGAGCGAAATCAGTCGATCCGACGCCGATGCGCCCACCGCGTCAGCGCATTGCGATTGGACTGCTGGGTCTTGCGCAGCACGTTGGAGGCATGCGTCTCAACGGTTTTCACGGAGATGAACAAATCCTCCGCAATTTCGCGATAGGTGTACCCGCGGGCAAGCAGGCGTAGCACCTCCAACTCGCGTGGCGTCAGCGAATCGAGCTCGGGATCGAGCGGCGGCTCGGGAACAGTGGACCGACCCGTGAACGAATCGAGAACGAAACCGGCCAATCGTGGACTGAACACCGCGTCGCCGCCGGCAACGCGACGGACGCCGTCGGCGAGTTCGGAACCCGAGATCGTCTTCGTCACGTAGCCGCGCGCACCCGCCCGGATCACGGCGATGACGTCTTCGGCTGCATCGGACACACTCAACGCCAAACACACAGGCCCGCTGTGGATACCGTTGAGGACCGATACCCCACCACCGTCGGGCATGTGTACGTCGAGGAGCACGACGTCCGGCTTGGTCGTATTGATACCGGCGATCGCTTCGGCGACGCCGCCTGCTTCACCGACGACCTCGATGTCGGCCTCGCGGCCGAGTTCTGCCCGAACTCCCGAACGAAACACCGCGTGATCGTCGACGAGAAAAACCCTGCAGCTCTTGCCGTTCGACGTCGTCACAGTTGCGCTCACCCTGCCTGTTCCTCGTGATTCCGGTTCTCGTGCTGGCGGGTGAAGCGTACCGAAGCTGGCTCATGAGCCGCGCTCGCCGAGCCGGACGCGTTGCGCGGCATCCGAATACGAATTTCCGTACCTTTGCCGACCGTGGAGCGGATCTTCACCTCACCACCACGCCGTTCGATCCGAGCGCGTATCGAGCGGCTGAGTCCCTGCCTGTCGTCGGATACCTCGCCGACATCGAAGCCGACACCCCGATCGCGGACGAACACACTGACCCGCTCTGCCTCTGCTTCGGCGAACAGATCGATGTCGTTTGCCCCGGAATGCTTGGCCGCGTTGACCAATGCCTCGCGCGTTGCCCCGAGTAGCGCTGTGAAATGTTCCTTCGACAAGCCACCCGCCGCGTCGCCGTCGACACGTTCGACGATCATCGGTACGTCGCCGACGGTCACCGGCGTGACCTTGACACCGTGCTGATCCTCGACCTCGCCCGCGATCGTGCGCAACGCCGAGGCAAGCGAAGAGTGTGGCGTCTCCGCACCGCTGAACAACCACTTGCGCAGTTCGCGTTCCTGGCCGCGCGCCAGCCGCACCACTTCCTGCGGACTTTCGGCCTGCCGCTGAATCAGTGCCAGGGTCTGCAACACGGAGTCGTGCAGGTGTGAGGCGATCTCGTCGCGTTCTTCGTTTCGAATCCGTGCTGCGCGTTCGGCATTGAGCGCACGCCACATCCGCAGCCAGAGCGGCACAGTCAACAGCGCGGCGCCGAACAGGGTTACGAACACCGCGAGCAACGACGATCCGAGTGAGCTGAGATCGATCCGTGCGAGTACGACCACACCGAGGCCGACGAAGATAAGCGTTGCGCCACCGACGATTCGGGTCCAGGTAAGCACCGTCGGCCGCTGCGGCAAACCGATGATCGACCGCGGGCCTTCGGAATCGAACTCGCGCCAGACGAGTGCAGCACCGACTGCGACGACGATGATCGGCACGATGATCTGCGCCGCGGTACCGCTGAACAACCACGACACACCGGCCGACAGCCCGAGCCCGATGATCGCGAACCCGTAGGCCTGCTTGCGTTCTGCAGGCGACGGCCGCGTCGTGTCTGGACCGCCCGGCGTGAAGATCCACAGCATGCCGTAGGCGACGATGCCTGCTCCGGCCATCGCTGCGAGAAAGACGAACGCGACCCGCACCTTGAGCACGTCGATACCGAGATGATCGGCGACACCGCCCGCGACACCGCCGACGATCCGTCCACCCGATCGCCGAAAGAGGCGGCCGGTGTCGGATTGCGGCAGCGCATAGTCGTATACGGGTGGTGGCACACTTCGATAGTGCCCCATAGGCGCCGCGTCGGCATCGGGGATTGCCCTGATCTATCAGGGATTTCTCGCCTGCACCGCGACAAAGATCAGGGCAATCCCCGATGTGCGGAACGTGTGCCGATCGCCACGATAGTTGTCATGAGGAACACGACCTTCTCCGATCAGCTCCACGACATGTGGCGAACAAGACCCACTCGATTACCGAACAGGGGTCCGGTGGCAGGCGTCGCTGCGGGCATCGGCTACCGCTACGGCGTCGACCCTGTGCTCATCCGCGTCGCCTTCGTTGTTTCCACGATCTTCGGCGGCGCCGGAATCGTGCTTTATCTTGCAGGCTGGTTGCTACTCAGCCAGTCGGGCGATGCCGCGTCGCCTGCCGAATCGCTGTTCGGCAAGGGCGCGAGTTCCGAGTCGCGCACCAAATCGATCGTGCTCGTCGTCGGCCTCGCAATCGCCGTCTCCACGATGGGTCCGGTCGGGGTAGGACTCGGCGGGTCCGGCTTGATCAGCACGCTGCTGATGCTCGGCGGGCTGTGGCTGCTGCATCAGCGTCAGCCGATCCCACCGCCGCTGCCGGACGGGGGCTACGGCTTCCCGTCCTCGGTCACCGGGTATCCGGGAACCGGCTTCCCGACCGGGGCTTTCCTTCCCGGCGCCGCACCGACCGACCTCTACAGTCCGTACACGCGACTGCCGGACAGCTACGTTCCCGATCCGCCGGTCGAGCAGGCACCCACACCGACCGAACCGACGACACAGGGACCGTCGTTGCGGAAGGACACACCGACCGCCACCGGTGAGAACACGGCCACCACCGCGTTCGAGCGCCCCGAATCCAGGTCGGCGACCGATGCCGATCAGACCAACGTCATTCCGATACCCGGCATGCCGCCCTCGTGGGACCCGCTCGGCGTCGCACCGTTCGCCTGGGATCTACCCGAGCCGACCAGTGCGTCTCCGGTTGCGGTGCAGGTCGAACGTCGACGGTCCAGACTGACGTCACTCGTTCTCGGACTTGCCATCCTCGCTGCCGCAGGGGCAGGCGCCGCCGCGGTCGCCGACACGGAATGGCTGACCCCGGGTCGCATATCCGCGATAGCGCTCGCCGTCGTCGGCGTCGGCCTCGTCATCGGCGCATTTCTGCGGCGCGGCTACGGACTGCTGGTAATCACCGGACCGCTGATCGGGTTCACGGTACTGGCATCGATGATCGGCCCGATCGACTTCGAAAACGCCACCTTTGGCGAAAGCAGATGGAGTCCAACGACTCTCACAGATCTGAAGCCGGAGTACTCGGTCGTCCTCGGCGCAGGAAAGCTCGATCTGCGCTCGTTGGATCTGACGAAGAACACCACTGTCGACATCAACGTCAAACTCGGTACCGTCGAGGTGATCCTGCCGGAAGACATGAACGTCCAGAAGAACAGCACGATGTTCAGCGGTGAGGTGACGGGTATGCCGGACGGCTTGGACGGCGGCGGTGACGGCACCGATGGACCAATGCTTACCCTCGATATCAACAGCCGTTTCGCAAGCGTGGAGGTGCATCGTGGCTGATCAGACCGGGATCGGAGACGGCACGAAGAAACGGCCGTCGGCGCTGCTGCTGTTCGCCGGCCTCGCAGCGCTGGCAGTCAGCGCGTACGGGCTGATCGGCCCCGACACCTGGGAGAGCGTCGCCGATGTTCAGTTCGGCTGGATCGTCGTCCTCATCGCGATAGTCGTCGGTCTCGTACTGGTCGTCGCACCGAGCAGGCGATAGGCGGCTACGCCGCTCGTGAGTCCTTTCGGAGGGCCCAACCTCCGAAAGGACTCACGAGGCGCGAAGCGCCCTACTCCCATTCGATCGTGCCCGGCGGCTTGCTGGTCACATCGAGCACGACCCGGTTCACCTCGGCAACCTCGTTGGTGATCCGGGTCGAAATGCGTTCCAGCACTTCGTAAGGCAAACGGGTCCAGTCTGCGGTCATCGCGTCTTCGCTGGAGACCGGCCGCAGCACGATCGGGTGACCGTAGGTCCGGCCGTCGCCCTGCACGCCGACACTGCGGACGTCGGCGAGCAGCACGACCGGGCACTGCCAGATCTGCTTGTCGAGACCTGCCGATGTCAGTTCTTCACGCGCGATGGCGTCGGCCTGCCGCAACAGGTCGAGCCGGTGCTGATTGACTTCGCCGACGATGCGGATGGCAAGACCGGGACCCGGGAACGGCTGCCGACCGACGATCTCCTCGGGCAAGCCGAGCTCACGCCCGACCGCACGCACCTCGTCTTTGAACAGCAGTCGCAACGGTTCGACCAACTCGAATTCGAGGTCGTCGGGTAGCCCACCGACATTGTGGTGGCTCTTGATGTTCGCGGTGCCCGCGCCGCCGCCGGATTCGACGACGTCCGGGTACAGCGTGCCCTGTACGAGGAAATCGACGCCGGCACCGTTCTCTGCGACGACCTGGGCGGCAGCACCCTCGAAGCTACGAATGAACTCGCGGCCGATGATCTTGCGCTTCTCCTCAGGATCCGACACACCCGCCAATTCGCGGAGAAAGACCTCGACAGCATCGGCGGTGACGAGCTTGGCGCCGGTCGCGGAGACGAAATCCTGCTGAACCTGCTCGCGCTCCCCCGCTCGCAGCAAACCGTGGTCGACGAAGACGCAGGTCAGGCGATCCCCGATCGCTCGCTGCACCAGCGCCGCGGCGACTGCGCTGTCGACCCCACCCGAAAGACCGCAGATCGCGTGCCCGTCGCCGATCTGGTCGCGCACCTTGGCGATCAATGACTCGGCGATGTTCGCGGCGGTCCACGTGGGACCGATGCCCGCGATGTCGTGCAGGAATCGGCTAAGCACCTGCTGACCGTGCGGAGAATGCAGCACTTCCGGGTGGTACTGCACGCCGGCAAGTTTGCGTTCACGGTTCTCGAATGCGGCTACCGGCGCACCGGCACTCGTACCCGTCACCTCGAAGCCTGCGGGCGCATCGGTGACGGCATCGCCGTGACTCATCCAGACCGGCTGCAGTGTCGGCAGACCGCCGTGCAAGATGCCGCCGTCGACGCTGAGTTCGGTGCGTCCGTATTCGCGGGTTCCGGTGTGCGCGACCGTACCGCCGAGTGCCTGCGCCATCGCCTGGAAGCCGTAGCAGATACCGAACACCGGCACGTCGAGATCGAACAGGCGCGGGTCGAGTTGCGGCGCACCCTCGGCGTACACGCTCGACGGACCGCCGGACAGCACGACCGCCGCGGGATTCTTCGCGGCGATCTCTTCGACGGTTGTGGTGTGCGGCACGACCTCCGAGTAGACGTTCGCTTCTCGGACCCTGCGAGCGATCAGCTGTGCGTACTGCGCACCGAAGTCGACGACGAGAACTGGCCTGGTCTGGTTCGTATCTGACACCGATTCAGTCTAGTTGGCGGGGTGGCCACGCCAGTTCTCCCCTACGCGCTACGCCCGCGCAGTGTTGCATCGTCCAACTCGGCCAGGGTCCGGCGCAGGGTTGCGAGTTCGTCGACCCCGACCTCGCCGACGAAGCGCATCAGCGCGGTCGAGCGGCCGTTGGGTTCGTGCGCTTCGTGCAATGCGTCGACCATCATGTTTGCGACCAGCTCCGATTGCGCCTGGGTCGGCGAGAATCTGTGCGCGCGACTGTCGCGGTGTTGGGTGAGCAGATCCTTGCGCGCAAGGCGATTCATCACCGTCATCACCGTCGTGTAGGCGAGGCTTCGGTGCAGCGAGATCGCCTCGTGCACTTCACGGACCGTGGTCGGGGTGTTGACCGACCACAGGTAGTCCATGACGAGCTTTTCCAGATCGCCGAGTTGCTTCTTTCTGGTGAACCGCCGCTACGGACGCCGCTTGGCGCCGCCGCCCAGCACGGTTATCGGCGTGGTCTCGCGTTTCGGCATGGCATCGAACGTAGCCGCCGCGCCTCACTTAGGCAAGGCTAACCTGCCTGCAGTTCCGAACTCGCGGCAGTATTCCTGATTTCGACGATGGGAAGCACCAACGCGGCAGGCGCATGTGCGGGCACCACCGGGTTCACCGGGGCAACAGCCGCGATGCGTCGATACCCTTCGCCCTGACCGGGCCGCAGGTCCTGCTCACCCTTGTTCGGCCACAACGACGCTGCCCTTTCGGCCTGCGCGCTGATCGTGAGCGACGGGTTCACACCGAGGTTCGCCGACACCGACGCACCGTCGACGACGCTCATGGTCGGGTATCCGTAGACGCGATGGTACGGATCGATGACGCCGTGCTGAGCGTCCGAACCGATTGCACAACCACCGAGAAAGTGCGCCGTCAACGGCACATTGAATACTTCACCCCACGAGCCGCCTGCAATACCGTCGATCTTCTCGGCGATGCGCCGGGTCGCGTCGTTGCCGACCGGAATCCACGTCGGGTTGGGTTCACCATGGCCTTGCTTGCTGGTGAACTTGCGACCGAAGACGCCCTTCTTCGTGTACGTCGTGATCGAGTTGTCGAGGTTCTGCATCACGAGCGCAATGATCGTGCGCTCGCTCCAGTTCTTCACCGACAACATCCGAACCGTCAGCAACGGGTGGGTGATCATGAAGATCAGCAGCTTGAGCCAACGCGGAATGCGCCCGCCGCCGTCGGTCATCAACGTCTGCAGCATTCCCATCGAATTCGAACCCTTGCCGTAGCGCACGGGCTCGATATGGGTGTCGGCCGTCGGATGGAACGACGACGTGATGGCAACGCCCTCGGTCAGATTCAGGTTCGGGTCGACCTTCAGCTTCGCTGCGCCGAGGATCGCTTCGGAGTTGGTGCGAGTGAGAACCCCTAGCTGATCCGACAGTTCGGGCAGCACACCCTTGTCCTTCATGTCGAACAGCAGCCGCTGCGTTCCCCAGGTGCCTGCGGCAAGCACGACACGGTCGGCCGTGTAGGTGTGCGGCTTCTTGCGAACCCAGGCACCGGTGCGCTCCGTCGACACGTCCCACGAACCGTCAGGCAACGGCTTGACCTCGGTGACAGTTGTCATCGGAATGATTTCGGCGCCCGCTCGCTCAGCGAGGGCAAGGTAGTTCTTCAACAGAGTGTTCTTCGCACCGTGCCGGCAGCCGGTCATGCACTCGCCGCACTCGATGCAGCCCGTGCGGTCGGGGCCGACGCCACCGAAGTACGGATCGGACACCGTCTTGCCGGGCTCCCCCATGAAAACCCCGACCGGAGTGTGCACGAACGTGTCGCCGACTCCCATGTCTTCGGCAACGGACTTGATGATTTCGTCGGCGGGCGTCATGTGCGGGAACTGCACCACACCGAGCATCTTGCGGGCCTGCTCGTAGTGCGGGCTCAGCTCGTCGTGCCAATCGGTGATGTGCGCCCACTGCTTGTCGGCGAAGAACGGTTGCGGTGGTTTGTAGAGGGTGTTCGCGTAGTTCAACGAACCACCACCGACCCCAGCACCGGCGAGGACAAGACAGTCGCGCAGTAGATGCACTCGCTGAATGCCGTAGCAGCCGAGGTTGGGCGCCCACAGGAACTGGCGAAGGTGCCAACTGTTCTTGGCGAAGTCCTTGTCGGCGTAGCGTTGGCCGGCCTCCAAAATGCCTACGCGGTAACCCTTTTCGACCAGACGCAACGCTGTGACGCTGCCGCCGAAACCGGACCCGACGATCAACACGTCGAAATCTTTCGTGCTCTTGCCGGCCATGTGCATACCTCCTCGACGATGAGTGCTTCCAGTATGGCGCGCTTACCGGTGAGTAGAGTCACAAAGGGTGACCTAAACGGGTATGAATGTGGTGCTCACCCCCAGCGTCAACGACGAAAGTGACCGATCACCGCATGATCCGTCGAACAAGAATCGCCGTGCTCGCTGTCGCAGCCACGCTTGCGGCCGCGCCGGTGCATCCGGGGCTCGCGAGCGCAGCGCCAGGGTTCACGAAACAGACGCTGAACTTCGCCGTGTTCATCGGGCCTGACGACAACGTCGCGTGCAATATCGTCGGCGATCTCTATCTGCCCGACGGCGCCTCCGCAACCAGCAGGGTCCCCGCGGTGTTGACGACGAGCGGGTTCGCCAAGTCGAAGAACGATCTGGTCGATACCGCCGAACCGCTCGTCCGCGAAGGTTATGCCGTGCTGGCCTATTCGCCGCTCGGATTCGGCGGGTCCGGCTGCAAGGTCACCATGGACGACCCCGATTTCGACGGCAAGGCGGCCAGCCAGCTGGTGAGCTTTCTCGGCGGCGCTCCGGGAATTGCGTTCCGCGACAATGCCTATCGCGAACCCTTCCCTCCGCTCGACGTCGTCGCACGCGACAACACCGCCGTGGACGGCATTGTGCACGCCAACGATCCGCGAGTCGGAATGATCGGCAGTTCCTACGGCGGCCAGGTGCAGTTCGCTGCGGCAGCGCTCGACCCGCGGATCGACGCGATCGTCCCGATGATCACCTGGAACGATCAGTCCTACTCACTCGCACCGAACAGCGCCGGACCTGCGACCGGAGTGTCGACAACGATCCCCGGCGCGATGAAGCTGACGTGGGCCGCAGGCCTCGGCGTTCTCGGCGCGATCAATCCCGGCCCGGCGGGCTACGCCGAGGAGCCGAGCCGCGCGCTCGGATGCCCGAACCTCCCAGCCGAACTGTGCACGATGATCTCGGCAGGAATTGCCGGTTACCCATCGGCCACCGATATCGGCTATCTGCGCAACAACTCGGTGACGACCTACATCGACAAGATCCGCGCTCCGGTGCTCCTCGTACAGGGCCAGAAGGACAGTCTGTTCGACTTGAACGAAGCGCGGGCCACCTACGACGCGTTGAAACGCCAGGGCACCGAGGTCAAGATGATCTGGCAGTCGTGGGGACACAGCGACACAGTCCCCGCCCCAGGGGAATACAGCGCCGTCGATCCGCGGAACAACTACGAGAACTCTCGGATTCTCGACTGGTTCGATCACCATCTGAAGGACGACGCCGTATCAACCGGCCCCGAGTTCGCCTACTTCCGCGACTGGGTCTCCTACGCCGGAAATGCTTATCCTGCATACGCTTCCGCGTCGGACCCCGACGTCGGCGTACCGCGGTCGTTCCACCTCTCCGGCGCCGGTCTCACGACGCAGGCCGACGCGGCGGCACCTGGTCTGCAGACCTTCGCAACGGGTCCGGCCGGACTGCCGACCAGCAGTCGGCCTCCCGATCCACTATCGAGAATCGCGCTGCCCGACATCTCGATACCCGGTACTTTCGCGCGCTGGACCGGCTCACCGCAGACCGCGCCCATGGACGTCGTCGGCGCACCGAAGCTCGACATCGTGTTGTCGACCGACCGACCCCCGAACGGGTCACTCGACGACTCGCTCGTCGTCTTCGCGAAGCTCTACGACATCGCGCCGAACGGTGCAGCGGACCTGATCGGTGATCTCGTCGCGCCTGCGCGCATCGTCGATCCGAGCAAACCGATCGCCATCACGATGCCGGCGATCGTGCACCGCTTCGACACAGGCCATCGGCTCGCACTCGACATCGCAGGCGGCGACCTCAACTACCGCGGCGGGTTGGTCTCCTACCGAGTGTCGGTCGAATCGGGTCCGGGACAGGTGCTGACGTTGCCCGTGGTGGCACCAAGCTAGCCCCTGTTCGCTCCGACCCTGATCGGCACCGTCTACGGCATGAATTTCGACGACATGCCCGAACTCAGCTGGGAATGGGGTTACCCGATGGCACTGCTGATGATGCTGGGAACCTGCCTCGGGCTATGGGGCATTTTCCGTCGTGTCGGCTGGCTGTAGCCGGATCGAAGGCCGTTCGCGCAATCACGCGCGAACGGTCAGGCCGACCTTCTGGAACTCCTTGAGGTCGGAGTAGCCGGTCTTCGCGAGGGAACGACGCAGTCCGCCGACCAGGTTCAGCGATCCGAACGGATCGTTGGAGGGTCCCACGAGCACGGTCTCGAGGCTCGGCCGCTCGACCGAGGACGCAACCGGTAGCAGTGCGCCGCGCGGCATCGAGGGGTGGGCAGCGGCAGACGGCCAATACCAGCCCGCGCCAGGCGATTCCGCCGCAACGGCGAGCGGAACACCGAGCATCGCAGCATCCGCACCACAGGCGATCGCCTTCGCGAGCTGACCCGACGTCGCGATGTCACCGTCGGCGATCACGTGGACGTACCGACCACCGGTCTCGTCCAGGTAATCGCGCCGAGCGGCGGCAGCATCGGCGATAGCGGTCGCCATCGGGACCCCGATACCGAGCACCTCGCCGGTTGTGGTGGCACCTTCGAACGAGCCGTAGCCGACGATCACACCTGCGGCACCGGTTCGCATCAGATGCAACGCTGTGCGGTGGTCGCTGACGCCGCCAGCGACGACCGGAACGTCGAGTTCGGCGATGAAGGTCTTGAGGTTGAGCGGCTCGTCGCCACCGGGTCCGACGTGCTCG
Source organism: Antrihabitans spumae (assembly GCF_043944905.1). NCBI lineage: Bacteria > Bacillati > Actinomycetota > Actinomycetes > Mycobacteriales > Nocardiaceae > Antrihabitans > Antrihabitans spumae. The sequence continues at coordinate 206,990 of NZ_JBIMSN010000062.1, read as the reverse complement.
GCCGAGATGATCGTGCCGTGCACGACGAGCAGATCGATACCGGCCTTGATCAGCGCGGGGGTCAGTGCACGGGCATTCTGCGGACTGACCCGAACCGCTGTCGTCACGCCTGCTTCACGCACCTGCGCGATGGCGGCCGCGAGCAGGTCGGGCTGCAATGGCGCACTGTGCAGCTTCTGCAGCAGTGTGATCGACGCATCGACGTCGTCGTCCGACTCGGCGACGTGGATCAGCTCTTCCAGCTTGGCGTCGACATCCGCGTGCCGCGCCCACAGGCCTTCACCGTTGAGGATGCCGAGACCACCGAGCTTGCCGAGCGCAATCGCGCTCGCGGGCGACATCAACGCATCGGTCGGATGCGCAAGAATCGGGATTTCGAATCGGTAGGCGTCGAGCTGCCACGCCGTCGACGCCTGCTTGGACGACCGCGTCCGCCGCGACGGAACGATGTCTACGTCATCCAATTCGTAGGTACGACGGGCTGTTCTGCCCATGCCGATCTCGACAAGGTCGCGCACACGCGTCCCTTCCATGAGGAATATCGGGTGGAAATCGAATCAATTGAAGTTAGCGCTAGCGAGCTGAGTAATTGGGCGCTTCGACGGTCATCGTGATGTCGTGTGGATGACTTTCCTTCAGCCCTGCCGCTGTGATCTGCACGAACTGGGCATTCTGCAGGTCGGCGATGGTCGTCGAACCCGTGTAGCCCATGGCTGCGCGCAGACCGCCGGTCAGCTGATGGATGACCTGGGTGAGCGGTCCGCGGAAAGGAACCCGGCCTTCGATGCCTTCGGGGACGAGCTTGTCTTCGGCGAGTACGTCGTCCTGGAAATAACGATCCTTCGAGTACGACTTGGTCTGGCCGCCCTGGCCGCGTCCCTGCATCGCGCCGAGCGAGCCCATTCCGCGGTAGCTCTTGTACTGCTTGCCGCCGACCAGGATCAGCTCACCTGGCGACTCTGCGGTTCCTGCGAGCAAGGATCCCAGCATGGCCGTCGACGCACCTGCGGCGAGTGCCTTCGCGATGTCGCCGGAGAACTGCAGACCACCGTCCGCGATCACCGGGACGCCCGCGGGTTTGCACGCGGCGACGGCTTCGAGAATTGCCGTGATCTGCGGGGCGCCGACACCGGCAACGACACGCGTCGTGCAGATGGATCCCGGTCCGACGCCGACCTTCACCGCGTCGGCTCCAGCTTCGACGAGGGCTAGTGCACCCGCACGCGTCGCAACGTTGCCGCCGATGATCTGGACGCGATCGCCGACCTCTGCCTTGACCTTGCTGACCATTTCGAGGACCTGCACCTGATGGCCGTGTGCGGTGTCGACGACGATGACGTCAACCCCCGCATCGACCAACGTCATCGCACGCGACCAGGAATCTTCCCCGACGCCGACCGCGGCACCGACGAGTAGCCGACCGTCCCGGTCCTTCGTCGCATACGGATGCTGCTCTGTCTTGACGAAATCCTTGACGGTGATGAGTCCGGTCAGGTGGCCTTTGCCGTCGACGATCGGCAGCTTCTCGATCTTGTGTCGACGCAGCAGGCCGAGCGCGGCTTCCGCGGTGACACCCTCACGTGCGGTGATCAGCGGTGCCTTGGTCATGACCTCGGCGACCTGGCGACTCTGGTCGACTTCGAATCGCATATCGCGATTGGTGATAATCCCCACAAGGCTGCCCGTCTCGTCCGTGACCGGCAGTCCCGAGATACGAAAGCGGGCGCACAGCGCGTCGACTTCGGCGAGTGTGTCGTTCGGCTTGCACGTGACCGGATCGGTGACCATGCCCGCTTCGGAGCGCTTGACGGTCTCGGCCTGCGACGCCTGATCGCGGACCGAAAGGTTGCGATGCAGAACACCCATGCCACCGGCTCGCGCCATGGCGATCGCCATTCGCGCCTCGGTGACGGTGTCCATCGCCGAGCTCACGAGCGGAACGCGCAGCGTGATTTCCCTGGTCAGCTGGCTGGAAGTGTCGACCGCGCTCGGGATGAGATCCGATGCTGCCGGCAGCAGGAGCACGTCGTCGAAGGTCAGGCCGAGCATCGCGATCTTGTTCGGATCGTCGCCACCCGTGCGAACCTGCGCTCCACCTACCGGACTTGTCATTCGAATCTGGCCCTCCTGGGCTGGGTAGTGCGACGGCACAACGCTTGCTTCGGACCGTTTCGGCTCGAGGTTCGAACGCATCGACTGTGCGGGGTTTGGGGTTCAAGGTCTGGGTGTAGAAGATTATTCCCCAGGTTGTTCTGCCATGGTATCGGCTCTACGGATGCGACGCGTCCACCCGACGGCTGGCGCAGACCCGCAGGTTCTGCGTACCGTTGTGTTGTGCGAGACCAACTGCCTCCAGGCCTGCCGCCGGACCCGTTCGCGGGTGACCCTGCTGATCCCTCGGCTGCACTCGACGAAATCGAGCCCGGCCAACCACTCGATCCCGCCGAGCGCCTCGCTGTCGAGGAGGACCTAGCCGACCTCGCTGTGTACGAGGCGCTGCTGGGCCACCGCGGCATCCGCGGCCTCGTCGTGTGCTGCGAGGACTGCAAACAGGATCACTATCACGACTGGGACATGTTGCGAGCCAACCTGCTCCAGCTGCTGGTCGACGGCACTGTGCGGCCACACGAACCCGCCTACGACCCCATGCCGGAGTCCTACGTCACCTGGGACTACTGCCGCGGCTACGCGGACGCATCCATGAACGAGGCGCTGCACGGCGACGGCGGCTTCGATACCTGACGCACCCCCAACCACATACGCACAACGCAAAGGCCCGGCGAGATTCTCGCCGGGCCTTCGTCTTGTTACAAGCACTGTGCCAGATGTTCGAGCGCGCGAACTACCGTGGTTCGGTCGCCGTTGTCGTCTCCACGGGCTGCTGCGTAGCGGGCGGTTCGTCAACGGGCGGCTGCGTCACCGGCGGTTCTGTGACCGGGGGTTCTGTCACCGGCGGTTCCGTGACCGGGGGCTCCGTCACCGGCGGCTCGGTGACCGGCGGTTCGGTGACCGGAGGCTCGGTGACCGGATCGGTTGTCGTATCCAGGATCGTCGGATCGGTCGTCGTCGGCACACTCGTGTCGGGGCTCACCTGCGGGTCCGGGATCAGGACCTGCGACGTCGGGTCAGGGCTCGACGGCGTATCGGTGGTGGGAACACTCGAAGTCGTCGACGGCGGCGTCACCGGGAGCAACTTCTCGACCTCTTTGGTCAGCTTGTCCCACATCGCGATGAGATCGTCGCGCTTGGTGGAATCCTTGACATCGTCGGCTCGATCCACGGCGCGATCCAGCCGAGCCTTGGCCTCCTGCGGATTGCCCTCGGCGATGTAACGCTGCGCCTCCTGCAGATCGGATGTCGTATCGATGTTGGCGACGGTCGAATCGGCCTGATCGCTGAATACAACTTCCTTGACTTTCCACAGTGGATCGCCGGGTTCCGCGTTGTACGACATGGCCGTCATACCGCCGACTACCAGGGCAATCGCCGCTGCGGCACCGATGATCGGGCGGACCAACCTGAGCCGGCCGCTGGCGTTGACCCGCGCGTTGCGAGCGCCGATCTCCTGATTGACAGCCGCGAAAACTTCGTCGAGATCGGGGGCCGCGGGAAGTGGGGGGCTGGTGATCTCGGCTCGCCAACTCGCGAGCAACGTGGCAATCTCGTATTCGTCCGGGCTGTCCGTGGCAACCGGCCCGTCACTGGCAATTGCGTCGATCAGTTCGTCGTCGCGCCGGACCGCTGCGATGTCGATAGGCCCGGTGTCTGCGACGGAACCGTCGCCGGGATTGCCGTGCTGCGAACCCGCGCCGAAGCGGCCGCGCCTGCTATCCCTAGCCATACATCTCACCTGCCTTTGCCACTCGAGTCTTGAGTTTTGCTATCGCTCGGTGCTGAGCGACACGCACAGCCCCTGCCGTACTGCCCACGGCGGCGGCCGTTTCTTCTGCCGAAAGTCCTACTACGAGCCGGAGAATCAGGATTTCTCTGTGCTTGTCCGGAAGTGTTGCCAGCAGAGTGTTCATCTGCCGACTAGCTTCGGAATCGAGAGCCTGCTGCTCCGGGCCTTGGTCGGTGGAAACTACATCCGGTACCTCGGCCATCGGGTCCGCTTTGTTACGCGAAGCGTTCCGGTGTGCGTCGGCGACCTTGTGCGACGCAATGCCGTACACGAACGCCATGAACGGCCTGCCTTGGTCTTGATACCTCGGCAAAGCTGTCATCACGGCGAGGCATACCTCCTGCGCCACGTCATCTGCAGAGAGCTGTCCGCGCTCCGCAGATCCGACTCTCGCTCTGCAGTAGCGCACAACGAGGGGTCGAACAATCTCTAGGACCTGAGCTAGAGCTGATCTGTCGCCCTGCCCTGCGGCAGCTACGGCGGAGTCCAACTCCTCACCCGTATTAGTCATCGTCAGAGATTTTCCCGGCGTTACAGTGGCACTTTTCGGAGGGCACATTTCCCGACCGGTCGTGCTTCCGCTGAAAGGCAGAACACTATTAACAATAGCTACCGCAAGGTCGGCCGCTGCCAACAACACTGCCGGTAGAAGTCAGGTCTTGCGAAACCTTCCACCGCGCAGTTCTATTGTCTGCGCAGTTTCGATTACCAAAGCGCCGGCCGCGTTGTCGTCTGCGATTGCTGAGCGCAGCATCGCCGCCGCCCACAGCAGAGGCAACAGTCCGTTGTCGCGGCAGTCCGACACCACCGCAGCGGACAGTCCCTGCGCGGCCGATCGGTCGTCTTCACAACACAGCGCCGCCGCAAGGATCAATCGGGACTTCACGACGTGGCGTACCGACGCACTGACCTGCGCGGCGGCGACGGCCAGCTCGGCAGCTGTACGCGCGGCAGTGGCATCACCTGCAGCGAGTGCCAGCTCTGCGCGGACCCAGTGCAACCGGATGTGCTGGCGCCACAGTTCTTGCGGCGCGGCCGCCGAGGTCGGCGCGGCCGCTCCGTCCGCTGCGGTGAGCATCGTCTCGCAACGCCGAAGCAACGAATGACCGAGCTCGAGCCTGCCTACTCCGAGCGCGTCTGCTGCGAGGCCGGTCAACGCATCGCATCGGGCGGCGACCGCGTCGATCGAGGTCCCGTCGCCGGCAGCGGCGAGCGCGGCACCGTCGAATATGGCGGCACGCGCATGCCAACCGAGTTGACGTAGCAGCGAGGCCTCCGTACTCGCCGCGAACGATCGGAGTGCGCTGTTCGGCCGCTCCGACCGGCCGAGCAGATCCAGCTCGGCGCGTGCGCGGGCGAAGTGCCCCTGCCCGCCGAGAACGACCGCCCTGTGCCACCTGTCGCGACCGCTGCGAGCCGGACGTAGATGTGCCAGGCCCGGATTCGCGCCGAACGCAGCGTCGCGCAACGGGTCGAAAATGGCATCGTCTGCGGCGCTGTCGGCTGGCACCGAACCACCCTAGAGCCAGACGACGAAACGCCGCGGCAGCTACTGCCGCGGCGCTTCGCCTCACCTGCATTCGCTGGCCGGAATTGCCGACTAGACGGGGCAGTGGACCGTGTAGGTCCACACTGTTCCGCTCGGACCGGTTACCCGCACCGCTACCGACGAGGCGCTGCCTGCCGGAACATCGACTCTGATCGAGCCGTACTGCGTGCCCTTCTGTCCGCCGACGTATCCCGTGTTGGCGATCGGCACACCCTGGTAGAGCACAACTATTTCGTCCGGAATGTCTTCGGTATCCCAAGACAGGTCGAAGGACGTCGGCCCGGTTCGTCCGATCGTGTGCGTCGTCGTCGTGACGCCCTCTTCGCCCGATTTGGTGGACTGGTTGCACGGCTGCGTCGCTCCTGGACCACTGCTGCTGCCACCGGAAAGGATGCCGCTTCCGGTGCCGAGGACGCTGCTGCCGCCGTCGAGGAGTCTGCCGAAGCAGCTTCCGACGTCCTGCACGCAACCGTTGATTATGCTGCTGCCGCCATCGATCACGGCGCTGCCGGTGTCGCCGATCGGAGCCGCGTCTCCTACCGGTTCCGCTGCCGCAACGGCGGGAGAAAAGAGTGCGGCCGTTGCCAGTATTGCGGCAACTGCAGCCATTCTTCGTATTCCGGTTCCAGGTTGACGATTTGTGCTCAACGCAATTCCCCCTCGGTAAGTTCGTGGTCGCTATTTCCCATGAAAACGATCTTTCACCCGAACGGTTCACCCAGCTATCCACCATTCGCACGACAGGTGAGCAATGGGCTGCAAACCAATTTCGAGGCGCGTGCGCAGGGTCGCGCCGACTGTTCGACCCGACCGGGACGGTTCCCGGCGCGGTTGCGCGCCGGCGGCAGCGGGTCGGTCCGATCCGCTCGGTTGCAGATCGCTCGGCGCAATATTTCCAATCATCGAGAATTGTTTCGTTCTCGTTAAACTCGACCCGGACAGTTTGTTGCAGAAACTCTCCGCGGCACAGAAGTGCAACCGAATTGTCGGTTTCGCGCGACCGAGCAACGACGCCGAGCGCGCACAACACGATTGCCGACGTAGCCAGGAAGTTGCCGTCGGCGGCTCGACTCACGACGCCGTTCACGCCGTCGTAAACCGCTCTGAGCTGGACCTATACGAGAACTCACCCATCGCCTACGGCCGTCGAGCGAGGCAGCAGCAGCGGGCGGTCGGCATCGCGAAGGGGCCTTCGGCAACCACGTAAGCGCGCCGATGTAAACCGTTTTCAGGTTAATTCTCGACTATCGGTATATGGAAATTCCCACCACGCAGAACTATTGACGTAATTTCGCGCCTGGCCCTAACGTTTGCGGAACGTCACCGGATTCCACCACGACGATGTGGATCAGGCCGGTGACGCATCGAATGGTCTCGGGTCGAACCCGAGTCTCGCCGAACGCTCGACGACTCCGACGAGCTCACACAAGGAGTTCACGTGCCACAGCCGACGCACCTACCCGGCCCGAACGCAGACATCTGGGATTGGCAGATGCGCGGACTCTGCCGCGGAGTCGATTCATCGGTATTTTTCCATCCGGACGGCGAACGTGGCCGCGCTCGGTCGCAGCGTGAAATGCGTGCCAAAGAGATCTGCAAGCAGTGCCCGGTTCTCGCACAGTGCCGTAGTCACGCGCTCAACGTCGCCGAGCCGTACGGAATCTGGGGCGGAATGTCGGAGACCGAGCGCGAGCTGCATGCCCGCCGGGTCCGGCGCCGGATGGCCGGCTGACGCCTGTCGCGTCAACCTTTTTTCTCTCCGGAACCGATCGAACGGCGATTGCTGTAAACGCACCGCCGCCAGGGCGCTAACGTAGACCTCGATGATGTCGATCGGATCACTGTGAGCCAGCGCCCAGGTCAGCGCGTGGAATCGAACTCCGGCGCCGCGTGCGCAACGGACCTCGGGAAGGTTGTCTCGGCGCGCGAAGCCGAAGCAGCCGCCCTCGGCACGCTGCTGGTGCGGACCGCAGCAAAAGACCAAGCTGCATTCGCCGAGCTCTACGACCGGACGAGCGCGCGCATCTACGGGATGACTCTGCGCGTTCTACGGGACTCGGGTTTTTCCGAGGAGACGACGCAGGAGGTCTACCTGCAGGTCTGGCGAACGGCAAGCAGCTTCGATCCAGCAAAGGGTTCCGCTTTGTCGTGGTTGATGACGCTCGCGCACCGACGCGCGGTCGATCGAGTCAGATCGGAGCAGTCGAGTACGGACCGCGAACTCGTCTACGAGACCCGCAACCAGTCCGACGAGTTCGATCAGGTGACCGAAGCGGTGCTCGATCGCATCGAGCAGCAGGCCGTCCTGCAGTGCCTCGACACGCTCACGACAATGCAGCGTGAATCTGTCGCGCTTGCGTATTACGGTGGACGTACGTATCGCGAGGTGGCAGCTCACCTCGGGGTAGCCGTGCCAACAATCAAATCTCGAATCCGCGACGGGTTGATTCGACTCAGAGGATGTCTGGGGGTCGGATGATGGACGACAGATTCATCGACCTTGCGCACGCCTATGCCCTCGACAGCCTCGACACCGAAGAGCACGCCGCAGTCGCAGAACTGCTGAGCGGCCCGGCATCGGACTTGCGTTCGGAGTTCGAGGCAACAGTCAGGCAAACCCGCGAGACTTTGGCATCGATCAGCTCGACAACGGCAGTCGCTCCCCCTGCCGACCTACGATCGCGACTACTCGACCTCGTGGCTGCCGACGACGCACCTGCTGCGCCGACCTCCCGCTGGGAGTCGCGTCTGCAATCGGCGGATTCCGCGGCCGACACCCCCGTTGCGCACGTCCCCGAGATCCCAGACGCCCAGGAATCCCCCGAAACCAATGTCGTTCCGCTAGCTCGGCACCGGCGCACCGATACATCGCGCTGGCGCACGTTCGCCGTTGCTGCCGCCGCAGCCGTCGCCCTGCTCGTCGGTGGTGCGGTTGCCGGTTACCAATTGCGCGGCTCGGATCAGACACAGTCGACGACCGATGACGTCCTCGCAGCATCGGACGCCTACTCGGCGAGCGTCGCGTTGACCGTCGGTGGCACCGCAACCGTCGTCTACTCGAAGGAGAACGATGCGGCCGTCGTCCTACTCGACGACCTGCAGAAACCCGCACCCAACGCGGCCTACCAGATGTGGCTGGTCGAGGGAACGAACGCGAAGTCGGCCGGTGTCATAGCGCCCGAGGCGGTAGGAACGAGAACTCAGGTGGTCCGTGACATCGGTGCCGCGACGACCCTTGCGTTCACGATCGAGCCGAGCGGTGGATCCGATCAGCCGACCTCGACGCCGTTTGCCGCGCTGCCGCTCGCCTGAACTGTCCTACACCCCGAAAATTGCAAGGTGCAGCAGTCCGGCGAACGCCCCGAGCACCCCGCCGTGCAGGAAGAGTAACCATTCGTCCTGCTTGATTGCCGACCGAAGTAGTTCGACGAAGTCGTCGGGTCCCATCGCTGACATCTGTTTGGCGATGAACGTCTTGATGTTGCCTGCCTGATGTATGCCGAACTCTTCGTCGGCGTACATCATCGGGACGAAGGCGCTGACCTCGCTCGCCATCGAATCCTTGAGCCGGTCGTAGTTGGACGACCCCATCGCGAACTTCACGGCGACCCTCGCGGGACCCATGGATTTGTCGACAGCCGGCCGTAACGTGGTCTCCAACAGCGCTTTCGTGCGATCTGCGTTGGCACCGTGCAGCAGCTCGTGTCCGATGTTCTCCAGGGTCATCACCTTCTCGGCGACCATCGCCGCATAGAGGACGGTGATTTCGGGTTGGCGCTTGAGCAGCAGCCCTTGACGCCACGGGCAGTACCACTTCGGGAATATGGGCTCGAAGATCATCGAGATGCCGATGTAGTTGACGACCCAGCCGATGATGATTCCGCCGATGGGGAGTACGTACCATTCGCGCGCTACGAGCTCCAGAAATGCGACGGTCAAGAATCCCATGGGGAATCCGAAATAGAATCCGAAGTTGACCATGAAGCGGAGTTCGCGCTTACCCATGATCATGAACAGGTCGTTCAGCAACTGCGGGTTCGCGGTGAAATGTTTGATGACCATCAGCTTCACGTCGAGCAATTGATCGATGTTGTCGCCGAACGCGTCCGTCATCTCCTCGACGATTTCCGGTAGCTGCTGTCGGACCCTCGCGTGGACGGCCTCCTTGACCTGCGAAGGCAGATTGCGCCACAGCTGCGGATTCTCGCGTTCGATCAACGTCTCCACGATCGCCCGGATCTCGCTCTGCGCGATGACGGTCATGTGTGCCGCGAGCTTCTCCGGTTCCATCTGCCGGTAGAAGTCGGACACGTTGCCGAGCTTCGACAGCCCCTTGTCCACGGCGAGACTTGCCATCTTGTCCGCCCGCGACGGAATGATGCCCTGCCAGCCGACTCGGCCGTCCTCCCGAAACAGCGGAAGGACCTGCACCCGCTTCGGGAGGTAGCGGAACACCATCCGCAGTCCCGGAACCCGGATGCCGTGGAACTCGAGTGGCCGAAACAGCATCAGAACGCCGGTCCAGTTGGTGATGTAGCCGATGACGCCGGTGAACAGCGGGACCGTGATCAGTTCGAGTAGTAACGAGTGGTACTGGTGCAGCACGTCAGCCTCCCCTGGCCTTCTTTCAGCGTCAGGCTGATCGGTCGAAAGACAGCTGACAACGTCGGCAACCGATGCCATAAGTTAGCACCCACTTTCAAGTTTTTCCTACACCTGGTAGTTTTTTCTTTCATGCGTGTAGGAATTAGCCGTGCGCGAAGTCCACGTGCGGCACACCTCGGCCCAGAGCGGCGCCGACCTCAGGTACTCGACGCCGCGCGCGAGATCGCCGTCGAACACGGCATCGCCGAAGTGTCGATGGCCGCAATCGCCGATCGGCTCGGAGTCACCCGACCGGTCGTCTACGCCTGCTACGACGGCCGCAAAGCCCTGCTGACCGCACTCCTCGACCGCGAGGAACGACTGTTGTTCGAAGGCATCGTCTCGGCATTTCCCGACAAGCCCAACTTCGACGACCCCGAGCAACTGATCGTCCAAGGTTTCGATGTGCTTCTCGGAACTGCTGCAGCACATAGCGATTCGTGGAAGATCGTCTTTGCGACGGACGCCGATCCAGTATTGGCCGATCGAATCGGCCGCGCTCGCGCTCTCGTCACCAACCAAGCAACCGGGCTCGTCAGATCAGCGCTGACCGCTGCTGGAACGAAGGACGTCGAGCGGAAGGTACCCGTGTTGGTCGAGATCTTCGTCGCGACCGGCGAGGCCGCCGTACGAACACTTCTGAAGAACGGCGACGACTGGACGCCCAACGACCTAGCCGAACTCGTCGGCCGCATGGTCTTCAGCGCAGCGGGCTCTGCGTGATCGGCGAACCACCGCTAAGAGACACTCGGGAGCAAAGTTGACAATCGCAGCTGCACGGCCTGCCATGGACCAACTCGGTGCCGAACTCGGCGGCCGGGTCCCGGAGGGTCTGAAGGCGCTGACCGACGCCGAACTTCGGCAACTCTCCGAGCGAATCAGCCGCGCCAAGCGACGCGAACGCGCGGCGGTCAACCGAGCGAACAGGCGAGCCTTGACCTCGTTGCCCTTGTCGATGCGCGCGCCGTTTCGCGCGGTCGTAGGCCTCGTCCGATGAGCGAGCTACTGGCCAAGCGAGCGGAGATCACCAAGCTTGCGCGCCTGCTCGGCTGCGACGAGTGGGACCTCGCCTACCTCGAGCGGACGGATGCGACAACTCTGCGCGAACTACGAGACAGCGCGACCGACGTACTGACCGTCGACCAGCACCCCTCGTTGCGCCGCCTGGCGCGACTGGGGAGGTTGCTGCCCGTCGGTATGGCCGCACGGATCGCGGAACGCAGTTTCGATCCACTGATCTGCGCACGACTGGTGCCTCATCTGGACAACAGGCGTGCAGCCGCCCTGGCACGGCAGCTGTCTCCCCGATTCCTCGCAGCCATATCGGTCGAGCTCGATCCCCGACGCGCCGCAGCCATCATCGATCGATTGCCGCACGACGTCGTCGCCGCCGTCGCCGAGGCACTGGTAGCTCGCGGCGAGATCGTCGCGATTGGACGGTTCGTCGGCTGCCTCGACCTCGAGGCCGTCGTTGCGGCGCTGTCCGTCGTCGATGCGGCCAACCTGGCCCGAATCGCACTCGTCGTCGAAGACCGCAGTTCGATCGCCGAGGTAGCCCGCCGACTATCGGACGAAACACTGTCGGGCATTCTCGCGGCCGCACTCGACGAAGAGTTGTGGCCCGACATACTCGGTTTGATCGACGGTATGGACGATGCGCGCCTTCGCGACCTGGCCGAGTCGGCGGCCGTCGACAGTCTTCTGCAGCTAGCCTGCAGGTGACGTCGCGGAGATCACGCCGGGTTGAATCGCGAATAGTCGCCTAAGGTCCACCGCAGCCCGACGGCCGCGTCGATATCGACGACCTGCTCGACGTCGAAATCGATCATGCGCTGCGCTCCAGGTGTCGCTGCCGCACGTGCAGGATCCCAGTCGACGGCGGCTCGTCCTGAAATATGCAGCGCCCCACCGCTTTCCCAATCGAGGAAGAGAAGTCCGCAGCGCGGGTCGAGCTCGAGGTTCCCGAGCGTCATGTACATAAAATTGCCCGAATAGTCGGGCCACGACAACCGCTGTCCATCGGTGGCGGTAACGAATCCAGGGTTTCCGCCGCGGTGCGAGACGTCTGCGCCTACGCCGTCCGCACGCGTCGCGATGAAGAACGTGTCCGCATTGCGGATCTGCGCGCGGTGCGCGTCGGTGAGAACCCTGCTGTGGCGGACCTGTCGTCGACCCGACGCCACCTCGGTCGACTCGCGAACCTGAATGTACTTCGGGCAGTTGCCGTATACCTGCTCGGTCCGCACGGTCAGACCCGATTCTTCGCGTACGGCGATGCCGTTCACGCGTATGCGCCGTCTGGTTTCGAGGTCGATCGCAACCATGCCGATGTCACGTTCGTCCTCGAACAGCCCAGCAAGCGGATCCGGCGCTTCGGGCAGACGATCGATCACCAAGGTCCGCTCCCCCGTCGCCCCGACGAATCCCGGTCGGCCGGCAAGCATGGTCGCCCACATCGAGCCCTCGTTCGCCGCTGCACCCAACACGACGAACGACCGCTCCGAGAGAAAACCCGCGGCGGCAGGTGAGATGACAGGCGAGGTACGCGCCGAGCCCCAGTCTGCGATTCGAACCCCGACGCGCGCCTGCACGGTCTGCTCGCCGATGTGTTCCGACCTGCTCATCGGTGACCCCTGTTCTAACGCCGAATGCTCCAACTACCGTTAGAAACGGTAGTCCAATGCTTCTAATGGTGTCAACCGTCCGATACCATTAGAAGTATGGATGTTGCAGGTGGGGCGCCCCTACTCGGCGAACCGCTCCCGATCGAACTGGCCAACACGGCCTACGCGGTGCGCGGGCAACCACGAGACGGTTTGCAAACGACCGCCCACCTCGCGGCGTGGCTGGGCGAGGTTGCATCGGGCGAGGTTGCATCGAGCGAGATGCGAACCACCCCGACCACGGCCGACCTTGCGACAGCTCGCCGACTTCGCGACGCGATCCGAACCATCGCAGCGGCCATCGTTCGCGGCGACCAACCCGACGATGCGGCGGTCGCCACCCTCAACTTATGTGCGGTCAGCACGCGACAGTGGCGCGAGCTACAACTCCGACCCGACCTTCACGTCGTGCCTCGTACTGACGGAACACATTCTGCAGCAGTGCTTTCCGGGATCGCAACCGACGCCATCGAACTGTTCGGCGGGCCGTTGCGCACCGAGCTGCGGGCCTGCGCAGGCCCAGGCTGCGTGCTCTTCTTCCTCAAGGATCGACCGCGCCGCGAATGGTGTTCGCCTGGCTGCGGCAATCGCGCACGTGCTGCGCGGCACTACGCGAGGGCACGCGAATCCGGCCCGACGAGCTGAGCCAGGTCCGCCAACGACCCCCGGGCGTCCGACCTCGAAAGATCCACCGATCCGACCTCATCGGTGCTCCGAATAACTCAGGACAGCAATACTTTTCAGGAGGACTTTATGAGGCTCAGCACATCCCGGACCGCCGTGATCGTCGCAGCCGCGGCTGCGTTGCTGACGGTGTCGGCCTGTAGTTCCGACGACAGTTCGGCTACGTCGGAAACGACGAGCAGTGCTGCCGCCATGACGAGCGCAGCGACGACGAGTGGTGCGGCCGATCCCGCCGCCGATCTCGTCGGGCCCGGATGCGCCGCGTACGCGGAGAGCGTTCCGTCGGGCGCCGGCTCCGTGTCGGGGATGGCGCAGGATCCGGTCGCGACAGCAGCATCCAACAACCCGCTGCTCAAGACACTCGTCGCTGCCGTGTCCGGCCAGCTCAACCCCAAGGTCAACCTGGTCGACACCCTCAATGGCGGTGAGTTCACGGTCTTCGCGCCGGTCGACGACGCCTTCGCCAAAATCGATCCGGCAACCATCGAAACACTGAAGACCGACGATGCCTTGCTCACCAAGATCCTCACCTACCACGTTGTTCCCGGCCGCATCGCGCCGAGCGACATCGCAGGCGAACACACGACGGTCGAAGGCGGATCGGTGAACGTGACCGGCTCGGGCAACGACCTGAAGGTCAATGCGGCAGGTGTCATCTGCGGAGGCGTTTCGACCGCGAACGCAACTGTCTACCTTGTCGATTCGGTCCTGATGCCGCAGTAGTCTCCGCCCGTCCAGTGTGATCGTCAGTGGGCCCGAGGAGCCCAGCAGGAAGGCAAACAAGGTTGTTTCTCGAAGAAGGTGGCCGGTCGTTCGCGACCGCCCCTGGACAGCAACGCCGACGAGGTGCGCATTCGCGCGGCTCGAGTGATTCGGGTTGCCCGACGGACAGCGGAATCGTCCGGTCGGCGAGAGATGCCGAAGCTGCCGACCTGACTGGGCTGCTCGCTCGCACAGCGGAGGGTGACACCGCAGCGTTCGCAGAGTTGTACGACAAAACGAGTTCCCGGGTGTACGGCATGGTTCTCCGAGTCATCCGGGACTCGGGTTTCGCCGAAGAAACTACGCAGGAAGTTTTCCTTCAGGTGTGGCGGACCGCGGACAAGTTCGACCCGACGAAGGGATCGGCAGTGTCATGGCTGATGGTGCTTGCCCAACGTCGGGCAATAGATCGAGTTCGAACCGAGCAGTCGAACAGCGATCGTGAAGTTACCTACGAAGTCAACAACCACCGCGACGAGTTCGACCAGGTGACAGAAGAAGTCTGGCGGCGCATCGAACAGCAGGCAGTACTCGATTGCCTGGACCGACTGACCGACGCTCAACGTGAAGCCGTAGCGCTCGCTTACTACGGCGGCCTTTCTTACCGCGAAACAGCCGTTTCGCTAGGCGTGGCACTGCCCACAGTGAAATCCCGCATACGGGATGGATTGATAAGACTCAGAGCATGTTTGGGAGTGATCTGAATGAACGAGGAAAACCTCGATCTAGCGAACGCCGTCGCTCTCGGCATTCTCGACGACGACGAGCGCGAAGCACTTGCACGTATCCACGCCGAGCCCGACAGTCGGTTCGAGTTCACCAGTGCGGTGCGGCAGGCACGCGAGATGTTCGCGTTGGTCGCGTTCGTCACGCTGGCAACGCCACCGCCCGCTCTGCGGGACCGGATCATGGCGAAGATTGCCGAGGAGCCACGCGGCCAGGTGCCGCTCGCAGCGCCCATAGATCTTGCGTCACGTCGCACAGGCACGCTGCGGTGGCGATACGCCGTCGGAGCCGCGGCCGCTGCCGTCGCCCTGGTTGTCGGCGGAGCCGCCATCGGAACTCAGCTACGCGGTACCGAGCCGCCGTCGACGACGGAATCGGTACTGGCGGCGAGCGATGCGCGGTCGGCGAACGTGGCACTGCCTGTCGGTGGAGCCGCGACGGTCGTCTATTCGCGCGACGAGAACGCGGCGATCGTGCTGCTGAACAATGTCGGACCTCCCGCGCCCGAATCGGTATATCAGCTGTGGCTGCTGACGGATGGGAATGCGACGTCGGCAGGGATCGTGGATCCGGACCGCGCGACCGATTCGATCACCGCAGTCGTCCCGGACGTCGGGTCGGCGTCGACCTTGGCATTCACGGTCGAGCCGGCAGGCGGATCCGCACAGCCGACGACTCCGCCGTTCGCGAAGATCGCACTCGCCTGACCGCCGTTTCGACACAGATCGAGCCGCAACCCCCGAACTGAAGGGGTTGCGGCTCGATGTGTGTCCAGCGCGAGCTCAGTGACCGTGGCTGTGGCCGTGGCCCGCGTCTTCTTCGTGATCTTCCGGCTTCTCGACGATCGCACTCTCTGTCGTGAGAATCATGCGTGCGACGGAAGCCGCGTTGACGACGGCGGATCGGGTGACCCGAACCGGGTCGACAACGCCGTCTGCCAGCAGATCGCCGTAGGTGAGCGTCGCGGCGTTGAAGCCGAAGCTGCCCGACCCCTCTGCGACCTTGCTGATCACGACGGAGCCTTCGGCGCCGGCGTTGGTCGCGATCCAGAACAGCGGAGCCGAGAGTGCCTTGCGCACGACGGCGACACCGAGCGCTTCGTCGCCCGACAACGAATCCTGCAGCGTGGCAAGCTCTTTGGCCGCATGAATCAGTGCCGAACCGCCGCCGGGGACGATGCCTTCAGCGACAGCGGCCTTGGCCGCGCTGACAGCGTCTTCGACGCGGTACTTGCGCTCCTTGAGTGCGGTCTCGGTGGCTGCGCCGACCTTGATGACCGCGACACCGCCCGCGAGCTTCGCAAGACGCTCTTCGAGCTTCTCCCGGTCCCACTCGGAGTCGGTGTTCTCGATCTCGCGACGCAACTGACCGACGCGGGACTCGATCGCCTCGGCTGATCCGCCACCGTCGACGAGGACGGTGTCGTCCTTGCTGACGACGACACGCCGTGCCGACCCGAGGAGGTCGAGATCGGCTTCACGAAGCGCGATTCCGACGTCCGAGGTGATGACCGTGCCGCCGGTGACGACTGCGAGATCGTCGAGGAACGCCTTGCGGCGATCACCGAAGAACGGTGCCTTCACGGCCACGGCCTTGATGGTCTTGCGGATCGCGTTGACGACGAGGGTCGACAGCGCTTCGCCTTCGATGTCCTCGGCGATGATGAGGACCGACTTGCCGCTGGCCGCGATCTTCTCCAGCAAAGGCAGGAAATCGGGCAGCGAGCTGATCTTCTCGCGGTGCAGCAGCACGAGAGCATCTTCGAGCACAGCCTGCTGGGTGTCGACGTCGGTGACGAAGTACGGCGACAGGAATCCCTTGTCGAACTGCACGCCCTCGGTGACGACGAGCTCGGTGGACACCGTGCTCGACTCCTCGATGGTGACTACGCCGTCCTTGCCGACCGTTGTCAGAGCCTTGCCGACCATGGCGCCGATTTCCTCGTCGCGCGAGGAGACGGTCGCTACCTGGGCAATGGCAAGCTCGCCGTCGACCGGAGTTGCCGCGGCAAGGAGTGCCTCGGAGACCTGATCGGCAGCCTTGGCGATGCCCGATCCGACTGCAATCGGGTTCGCGCCGGCTGCGATGTTCTTCAGACCTGCGCGAACGAGGGCCTGCGCAAGCACGGTCGCGGTCGTCGTGCCGTCGCCGGCAACGTCGTTGGTCTTCGTCGCGACACTCTTGACGAGCTGCGCACCAAGATTTTCGAATGGATCGGAGAGGTCGATCTCGCGGGCGATGGTGACGCCGTCGTTGGTGACCGTCGGTCCGCCGAACGACTTCGCGAGGACGACGTGGCGACCGCGCGGCCCGAGGGTCACTTTGACGGCGTCGGCGAGCTGGTCGACACCCCGTTCGAGAGCACGCC
Organism: Antrihabitans spumae; assembly: GCF_043944905.1. Lineage (NCBI taxonomy): Bacteria > Bacillati > Actinomycetota > Actinomycetes > Mycobacteriales > Nocardiaceae > Antrihabitans > Antrihabitans spumae. The sequence goes on along the minus strand of NZ_JBIMSN010000062.1, from coordinate 189,693 downwards.
GAGCGTTCTCGTCGAACTCGATGATTTTGGACATTGTGCTTCGTTACTCCTGTTTTCGATCAGGCGTTGTTCGATCAGGCATTGTGAACGCACACCGCCCCGGTTCCGAAGGGTCGGCGCCGGGGCGGATGCGAGCTTGTTCTGGGTAAGAACGCTGCTTACTTGGTAACGACTGCCAGCACGTCACGCGCCGAAAGAATCAAGTATTCGGCACCGCCGTACTTGATCTCGGTGCCGCCGTACTTGCTGTAGATGACGGTGTCGCCTTCTTTGACGTCGACCGGGATTCGGTCGCCCTTCTCGGAGACGCGGCCTTCGCCTACAGCGATGACCGTGCCCTCCTGGGGCTTCTCCTTGGCCGTGTCGGGGATGACCAGGCCGGAGGCAGTCGTCGTCTCGGCCTCGTTGGCCTGGACGAGGATCTTGTCCTCGAGCGGCTTGATGTTCACGCTCGCCACGATGAACCCTCCACTTTCAGTGGGTATACGGCCCGAAGCTGTTCCTCGGACCTTCGGAATTTCTGACGTTGATGACCCTTCGCGTGATCCCGTCGTCGCGGGTGCCGGGACCAAGCTCAGCGTCACCTAGCACTCTATACATGCGAGTGCCAGCGCTCAAGGGTGGACTCTGCTTATTCGTCCGTCAGCGGAATCAAACGCGCCGAAACGCCCGCATCGATTTCCTTTGTGATCTTCATTTCTGTAACGTTCAGATAACGGGTGCGGAGGGTAACGTTCCAAGAGCTTTGTTTGCGGCGCGTTTGCGCCGAACCATGACCAACCTTCGCGGGAGGTGAGAAATGCGAACGTCGCTGGGAGTTTCAGCCGGCAGCGAAGTGGTCTGCTCTGCCTTGCTCACCACCACGCCGAACGGCGCACAGACCATCGAATACCGCGTCATCTCCGCCGACGACCAGGCCAATACCGACCTCGGCGATCTCGTCGCATCCTCGATCGAACTTATGACGACGCAGGTCCTGCAGGACAAGGTCGCACCACGCGGCATCGCCGTCGCCTACCGGTCACGCGAACAAACGCACGCGATCAGGTCCGCGGTCGGTACTCGCCGACGCGATCTTCAACTCGTACCGGAATCGGCCGCAGCGTTGACCTACCTGCGCAGCACCGGTGAGGTCGCCCAGCACAAGACGATCGCCGTGTTCGATCTCGGCGCGTCAGGCCTGACCGTCACGGTGCTCGATCAGGTCGACGGCACCGTGCTCGAATCGCAGCGCAGCACCGATATCAGCGGCAACGCGATCGACGAACTGGTCGCGGGCCACCTGGTGTCCGAGCACTACGCACACGGCGAACGGCCGAGCCGAGCCTCACTGACAGCCAGGGCCAGAGCAGCAAAAGAGCATCTGTCCACCAACGACGCTGTGACCGTCGACCATGTGGACGGTCTGCCACTCGAGCTGACCCGCGCCGACTTCGAGAAACTTATCGGCATCCTCCTGCACGAGGCGGCGGCCTTCGCAGGCGGAGTATTCGCCGAGGCAGCACACCAACCCGAGATCATCGCGGTCGTCGGCGGCGGTGCGAACATCCCGATCGTCCGTACCGGGCTCGGAGACAAACTCGGCATTCCGGTCCTCTCGATCGACGAACCCGAAGCCGTTATCGCCAAAGGCGCAGCGCTTCTTGCCGATTCGTCGGGACCGTTGAGTTATCCGATCGTCAGCATGGGATCGGACGCACCTATCGGGACGTTCACCAAGGTTGTCGGTGCACTCGTCGGCGCGTTCGTCGTCGTCGGGCTCATCATCGGTTACGGCGTGCAAGCCCTGACGCCGACTCCCGACGACGTCAGTGGCGTCTCTCCCGCCGGAACAAGCAATGCCCAGACCACCACGCCAGAGGCGACGGCTGGTTCGAGCATCGCGATACCGATCGAAACCGAGACCGGCGCAACATTTCCCACCTACGAATCGCAAGGACCCGCAGCGGTGGCAACCGGTACCGAGCGCGGGTACACCTACGAACAACAGCCGGTGTCGAGCCGTCCCGCAGAATCGTCGACAACCACGACGACGACAACGACTCGGACCCCTGCGCCGACACTGCGTCCCGCGCCCGATCTGCCGTTGATTCCGTGGCCCGAAATCGAGCAGTGGCTACCACGTCCGCCCGAGGGTCCGCCGCCGGCGAGCGTCACGGAGCCGAGCACAGAGGCAGCACCGAACACCGATTCGCAGGTGCCCGCACCGACGCAGCCGGAAGCGCAGACCTACGCGCCGCGGGAAAACAGCGAACCGAATCCGCCGGTCGTCACCACGACGCCGAGTGCCGCGCCGGTCCCACCTGCCCCACGGCTCGGCAGCGGTTCAGCGGGCTAGAGCGCTCGCAAGCCGAGCTTCGACGCTCACGCGAACACCTGGCTCGTCGACACCGACAAGCCAGGATCGGTAGCCGCGGTCAGCTGCGACGGTCCTGCGCCACCCGCGACGACGTGCGCACCCAATGCGGCGATCATCACGCCGTTGTCGGTGCACAACCGTGGTTTGGGGATCCGCAACGTCAAACCCGCATCGGCACAACGCTGTTCCGCCATCGACCGGATCCGCGAGTTGGCCGTGGCACCCCCACCGAGGACCAGGGTGTCGATTCCTGCATCGTTCGCAGCCCGGACCGCCTTCATGGTCAGTACGTCGGCAACGGCCTCCTGGAAGCTCGCCGCGATGTCCGGTATCGACAGCGCGGTGCCTGCCCGCTCCTGTGCTTCCACATACCTGGCGACCGCCGTTTTGAGCCCGGAGAACGAGAAGTCGTTGCGCGAATCGCGCGGTCCGGTCATGCCACGCGGAAACGCGATCGCGGACGGATTGCCGTCCTGAGCGGCCGCATCGAGCGCGGGACCGCCGGGAAAACCGAGACCGAGGAGTCGAGCAACCTTGTCGAACGCTTCACCTGCAGCGTCGTCGACGGTGCTGCCGAGTTCGACGATCGGCGCGGACAATTCCGACACCCGCAGCAGGTGGGTGTGCCCACCCGACACCAACAGGGCGACGCAGGGTGGCATCGGACCGTGTTCGAGGGTGTCGACGGCGACGTGGCCGCCCAAGTGATTGAGCGCGTAGAACGGCACGTCCCACGCGGCGGCATAGGCTTTTGCGGCAGCGACGCCGACGAGTAGCGCACCGGCCAGTCCGGGACCGATCGTGACGGCCAACGCGTCGGGTTTGGCAACGCCTGCGGAAGCAAGTGCGCGGCGCATCGTCGGAACGATCGCCTCGAGGTGTGCACGTGACGCAACCTCGGGAACGACACCACCGAAACGTGCATGCTGGTCGACGCTGGAGGCGACCTCGTCGGCGAGTTGGACGCAGGTGCCGTCGTCACGCAATTCGACGATGCCGACTCCTGTTTCGTCACAGGAACTTTCGATGCCCATCACGATCATGAAAGTGCTCCCCCGCCTGCGGGACGACGCATCGTGAACGCATCTGCCCCACTGGGTTGGTAGTAGTTGCGCCGCGTGCCGACCGTGTCGAACCCGTACCTCCGATACAGCGCGATCGCAGGCTCGTTGTCGGTGCGGACCTCCAGAAACACAGGACCACCGTGTTTTTCGGCCTCGGCCAGCAACCGATCGAGCAGCATTGTCCCGACGCCGAGTCGCTGAAAGGACGGGTCGACGCCGATCGTGTGGACTTCCGATTCTGGACTGAAACGATTGCCGAGCAACGACACTCCCGCATAACCGATCATCAGCGTCACGCCGGATTCGAGCGTGGTTCGTACCGCGAAGTATCTGTTGTGCTTCGCTGCGAGTTCCGCCCGAAACGCACCCGCGCTCCACGGATCGTCGCCAGGAAACAACAACTTCTCCAACTCGGCGCAGCGATCCGCGTCGGCCGGGGTCAGCACATCCAATTCGATCGTCACGTCGGGCGTGCCACCCGTGCGGCGGTCTCGACCGCGTCCGGACGTCGAAGATAGAGCGGTACAAGGGGTTCCGGCGCAGCTCCGGACCGTACGAGGTCGGCGACCGCACCGACCAACCCGAGCGGCGACGGACTTTCGACAGGCTCGACCCGGAGGTCGAAGTAATCGACGTGTTGCGCGGACCCGGCGATGAGCCTGGCCGATTCGAACTCCAGATCTGCCGGTTTGCACACACCGGGCCCAGCAATCCGCTCACCCGAACGGTAACGCGCCCAATAGATTTCCCTGCGCCGAGCATCGGTGACGACGAGCAGTTCCCGATCCTGCGCCGCCGCACCCACCTCGACGGCAATTGCGTCGAGGCTGCAGACGCCGTACACGGGAATGCCGAGCGCATCACCGAACGCGGCTGCTGTCGCCATCCCGACGCGCAGTCCAGTGAACGGCCCCGGACCGACTCCGACCACGATCGCGTCCAGGTCGGTCGGCGTGCGCCCGACTTCGTGCAGGCATTCGAGGATGCTCGGTGTGAGGACCTCGGCATGAGCGCGCGGATCGACCGTCACGCGACTCGCGAGCAGGGTCGGAGTTGAGGAAAGGTCCACCAGACCGGCCGTCACGGCTGGGGTCGCGGTGTCGACGGCAAGAACGAGCATGATGGGCCAACGATACGCGGACGCAGATCAGCTCGTCTTCCACTCCCAGGTGACCGTGCGCACATCCGATTCGGGTTCGCGGCGCAACGCGACGAGCAGGTGCCGTTCGGCGAGATGTTCGACGACCCCCGCACCCCATTCGACGACAACGACGGCATGCTCGAGTTCGGTGTCCAGATCGAGTGCATCGAGGTCGTCCAATAGGTGGTCGCCCCCACCGAGCCGGTAGGCGTCGACGTGTACCAGCGCGACCGCTCCCTCGTGCGGGCCCGCGCGGTGCTGCCTCGCGATGATGAAGGTCGGCGAACTCACCCTGCCGACCACGCCGAGACCTGCCGCGATCCCGCGCGTCAACGCGGTCTTGCCCGCACCGAGCGGACCGTCGAGCACGACCAGATCGCCTGCGGCAAGTTCGCCTGCGAGCATCCTGCCGAATTCTTCGGTGTCCGCCGTGGTCGGCAGCGTCCACTCAGCGGGCATGAGTCGGGTCCGAGTCGTGGAATTCGAGCGCTCGGTCAAGCAGACGTTCGATGGCGTCGTTGACGAGGTCCGGGAATTCGAGGTGCACCATATGGCCCGCACGGTGCACAACGACAAGTTCGCTGTGCGGTAGCGCGGCAGCAAGCCGGCGGGCTCCCGACGTGGGAATGACGAGGTCGGCGTCGCCGGAAAGGACCAACGTCGGTAACGACTCGAGCACGGGCAACGCGTCGGATTCGTCGTGCAGTTCGAGTGCGCGGAGGAACTTCACGATCGTCACGACCGACGTCTCGTCGATCATCTCGTAGGCGAACTTCGCAAGACTCGGGCTCACTTCGGTGCGGAACGACGCCGCATGCAGTACCGGCCACACCAGCGCACGCGCAGCCATGCGGCCGAATTGCACCACGCCTGGCGAGGCGCGTACGGCCAGCCTGAAACCGTCTATCGCCGGGCTGCGCAGATTGCGGCCGAGACCGACCTGCGAAAGTCCCGCTGCCGTCGTCGAGAGCAAGCCGACACCGATTACCCGGTCGCGGAAGAGTTCCGGCTGCAGTCGGGCAGCGGCGAGCACCGTCATGCCGCCCATCGAGTGCCCGACGAGCAGTAGCGGGCCACGTGGCGCCTTCGCACGGATGACGCTGACCAGATCCGCACCCAGTTGGTCGATGCTGCAGTGCTCGTCCGGCGGCTGACCCGAAAGCCCGTGCCCACGAAGGTCGAAGAACACCATCCGAACGTCTGTTCCCCACCGCTGGGTCAGCAGCCGGCGCTGCAGATGAAACGAAGTCATTCGATTGCTGAAGCCGTGGATGAAGATCGCCGTCACCGGAGCGTCGGGTGGACCGAATTCTCTGACGGCCAGTTCGATACCGTCGTCGGCGCTGACGACGCTTGCGCGGTCCTCGTCGATCAGTGCGAAGTTCTCGTCGGCATAGACGTCGTTGTTCTTGCGTCGCGCTGCTCGGCGAACCGCTCGACCGCCCGCAACAAGGCCGAGGGCCGCCGCGCTCGCAGCGCCACCGATCTGTCCCGCACGACGCCGTTTCACTCGGCAGCTCCGCCGACGTAGTTGCGGACCACACGACCGCGAATGCCGGTCACCACTTCGTAGTGAATGGTGCCGAGCGTCGTTGCCCAGTCCTGCGCCGTCGGCTCGCCGTTCTTGCCACTTCCGAACAGGACCGCCTCGTCGCCGGCGGCGACCCCGCCAGCATCGGGACCGAGGTCGACGACAACCTGGTCCATGCAGACCCGGCCGATACTCGGCCGCCGCGCGCCGCCGAGCAGTACCTCGAATTTGCCGCCGAGCGCACGTGGCAGCCCGTCCGCGTACCCGATCGGCAGCAGGGCGACCGTCGTGTCGCGTTCGGCGGTCCACTCGTGGCCGTAGGACACACCCTCGCCTGCGGCGACCTCCTTGACCAACGCGACCCGTGCGCGCACGGTCATCGCAGGAATCAGCCCGAAGTCGCCGATGTCGGGCACCGGAGTGAGCCCGTACACCGCGATGCCTGGCCGGACCAGATCGAAGTGCAGGTCGGGGCGGGTCAGCGTGGCCGCCGAATTCGCGAGATGCACCAACTCCGGGGTCAGCCCGCGGGCCTTCGCGGCGTCGACGGCCTCGATGAAGCGGTCGCGCTGCAGGTCGTTGGTCGGGTTGTGTGGCTCGTCCGCGACAGCGAGGTGGGAAAAGATCGCGCGGAGGCGAACTGTGCCCTGGCGAGCGAGCGTGACGAGTTCGTCGAGAAGGTGCGGATACTCGTGCGGCGATGCGCCGTTGCGGTTGAGTCCGGTGTCGACCTTGACCGAGACCGTCGCCGCCTCGCCAACTGCCCTTGCGGCAGCGGCGACAGCACGGAGGTGTTCGGTCGACGCCACACCGATTTCGATGTCTGCGCGGACCGCAGCGGCGAAGTCGGCGTCCGGCGTGTTGAGCCAGCACAGTATCGGCGCACCGATCCCGGCCTCGCGCAACGCAACTGCTTCGGCGACCGTCGTCACGCCGATCGCTGTCGCACCGGCGGCAAGCGCGGTCTTCGCGACCTCGTAGGCGCCGTGGTTGTAGGCATCGGCCTTGACCACGACCAGCACATCGGCGCTTCCCGCGTGGGTTCGCAAGATCCCGACGTTGTGGGCAATGGCGTCGAGATCGACTATCGCCTCGACCTGAGGTTGGCGTGCGAGAGGCGAACTGTCCGGTGTCACAGCGACGATTTTGCCATCACCATGCGTACGGGATTCGATCACGGACCGAGGGACTGACCACGAAGCACCCGAATCGCAGCTCCCACCTGCGCCAGCAGCGGACTCGCCGAGATCGGTGCACCCACGTCTCCCGACCTGGTCGCGGCGAGATTGGCAGCGAGCGCATGCACGCGAGCGGCGGCCGCGGCACTTCGGTCCGCGTCGAGTCCGCTCGCAAGCAGCGCGCCGATGATGCCGGACAAGACGTCGCCTGCACCGGCCGTCGCCGCCCACGAGCCGCCCGCGTCGTTGACGAGGGTGCGGCCCGAGCCAGCGACGAGGGTCGACCGTCCCTTCAGCAGCACTGTGACACCCCATTTCGCCGCGAGGTCACGGACTGCGCCGAGCCGGTCGAGACCGATCGGGCTCCCGGTCAGTCGCGCGAATTCGCCGGCATGTGGAGTCAGGACGGTCGGCGCGCTCCGATTGCGCACCAGGTCGGGATCGGCGGCGACCAAGGTGAGCGCATCGGCATCGACGACGACCGGCAGGTCGGTCGCGAGAATGTCCTGCAGTGCTTGCAATGCGGCCTCGTCGGTTCCGCCGCCGGGCCCGACAACCCAGGACTGGACGCGGCCCGCATCCCGAATTGTTTGCGCGGCAACCACTTCGGGACAGTGCGCGAGGACTTGATCGGTCGCCGACCCGACATAGCGGACCATCCCGGACGTGGCAGCGACCGCCGCTCCGGTGCACAACACAGCCGCACCCGGATATGTCGCACTGCCGGCCCGAATGCCGACGACTCCTTGGCTGTACTTGTCGTCGAACGGTCCGGGCACCGGCCAGAGTGCGCCGACCTCGGCGGGTTCCAGAGCCTGCAATCGCGCATCGGGCAGCCGTAAACCTATGGGTATCAACTCGATTCGGCCGCAGCGCGCCGCTGCCAGCGCGTGCACCGGCTTGAGCGCTCCGAAAGCGACGGTGACTGTCGCGGTGACGGCGGGTCCGTCGACGGCCCCGGTGTTCGCGTCGACGCCGCTCGGCAGATCGGCGGCAACAATCGGCGCAGCTATCGTCTCGACCAGCCGAGCCGCGGCCGGTCGCAGCGGACCAGATCCGGAGATGCCGACGATTCCATCGATCACCACATCCGGTGTGCCGATGTCCGTTTCGATCCGTCCGCCCGATTTGCGAAATGCGGCAAGACCTTTCACATGCGCGCGGTCAGGATCGAGCAACACCGCGCGAACCGCGACACCGCGACGGCGCAGCATCGAACCCGCCCACAGCGCGTCGCCGCCGTTGTCGCCCGAACCGACGAGCAGTGTCACCGAGCGCCCGGCCACACCCCCTGTCGCGGCACGCAGTTCGGCGGCGACAACCGTCGCGAGTCCGTACGCCGCACGACGCATCGGGACCCCGTCGGCAACCTCGTCGAACAACCCCGCCTCTGCGGTCCGTACTTCGTCGGCCGTGTAATACCCGCGCATACGCCTCGTCCCGTGTCCGAGTTGGTTTCTCAGTCGCGAGGCTACGCTGGGAAACCATGACCGGACAGTTTCGTAACGCCTCACGCCGCGCGCGTGTGGCAGCCATCGCCGTAGCGGCGATCTCACTCGTCGTCTTCAGCGCAGGTTGCGCACAACAGGATCCGGCGGACGATGCTGCGACATCGTCGACGATCGCCGTTCCTGGAGCCCCTGCGCCGACGACGACAACTCCGGCACCGGACCCCGTGACGACGATCGATGTGTCGGACATGAAGTTCTCGCCGCAGTCGATCACCATCGAGGCCGGTCAGACGGTCAGGTGGGAATTCGACGACGACGGCAAGGCCCACAACGTGACGGGTCTGCGCGACATCGGGCTGATCATCAACAGCCCGATCATGAAAGAGGGCGAGTACAGCGTCACCTTCGACAAGCCGGGCACCTACGACTACATCTGCGCCCTACATCAGGAGATGACGGGAACAATCGTCGTCGAATAGGCCGCAAGCGGCTCGTGAGTCTTTTCGGAGGGCGGGCCCGCCGAAAAGACTCACGAGCGGCGGAGCCGCCTATTCGACCGTGACCGATTTCGCGAGATTTCGCGGCTTGTCGACGTCGTACCCGCGGGCCTGCGCCACCTCCGCCGCGAACACCTGCAGCGGAATCGTCGACAGCAACGGCTGCAACAGCGTCGGCGCAACCGGGATCTCGATCAAATTGTCCGCAAACGGCCTGACCGTCTCGTCACCCTCTTCGGCAATGACGATGGTCCGGGCGCCGCGCGCCTGGATCTCGCGAATGTTGCTGAGCAGCTTCGAATGCAACACCGCGCGCCCCTTCGGCGACGGCATGACGACGATGACGGGCAGACCCTCCTCGATCAGTGCGATCGGGCCGTGCTTCAACTCACCCGCGGCAAAACCTTCGGCATGCATGTAGGCGAGCTCTTTGAGCTTCAACGCACCTTCGAGCGCCACCGGGTAACCCACATGGCGACCGAGGAACAGAACGGTCGGCGAATGCGCCAGCTCACGGGCAAGCGCCCGAACCGGTTCCACGGTCTCGAGCACACGCTGGACGAGATCGGGCATCGCTTCCAAGTCGGCGAACTCGCGAGCGACCTCGTCGGGATACTTGGTGCCTCGCGCCTGCGCCAACGCCAACCCGACGAGGTAGTTCGCCGTGACCTGCGCGAGGAACGCCTTGGTCGACGCGACACCGATCTCCGGTCCCGCCCGCGTGTAGAGCACCGCGTCGGCCTCACGCGGAATCTGCGAACCGTTGGTGTTGCACACCGCGAGAACCCGGGCTTTCTGGTCCTTCGCGTGGCGGACCGCCTCGAGGGTGTCTGCGGTCTCGCCGGACTGGGAGATCGCGACGACGAGGGTCGAGCGGTCGAGAACCGGGTCGCGGTAACGGAATTCGCTGGCGAGCTCGACCTCGACGGGAAGCCTCGTCCAGTGCTCGATGGCGTACTTCGCAACCAGCCCGGAGTGATACGCGCTGCCACAGGCGACGACGAACACCTTGTCGATCTCGCGCAGCTCCTGATCCGAGAGCCGCTGCTCGTCGAGAACGATGCGACCCTTCTGGAAATGCCCGATCAGCGTGTCGCCGACGGCGGCAGGCTGCTCCTGGATCTCCTTGAGCATGAAGTAGTCGTGACCACCCTTTTCGGCGGCCGCGAGATCCCAGTCGATACGGAACGGCCGCGACACGACGTCGGTGTTGCCGTCGAAATCGCTGATCGTGTAGCTGTCCGCCGTGATGACGACAACCTGATCCTGGCCGAGCTCGACGGCGTCACGAGTGTGTTCGATGAAGGCCGCCACATCGGAGCCGACGAACATTTCACCGTCGCCGACACCGACGACCAGTGGTGTGGATCGGCGGGCAGCAACGATCGTGCCCGGATGATCGGCGTGCGTGAACACCAGCGTGAAGTGCCCTTCCAACCGACGAAGAGCAGCCAGCGCGCTGGCCACGAAATCACCCGCCGTCGGGCCTTCGGCGTACGCGCGCGAGACCAGGTGAACCGCGGCTTCGGTGTCGGTATCGCTGCGGAACTCGACGCCGTCCTTCTCCAACTCGGCACGCAACGGCGAAAAGTTCTCGATGATGCCGTTGTGCACGACGGCTACCTTGCCGGTCGCATCCCGATGCGGGTGCGCGTTGCGATCCGTCGGTCCGCCGTGGGTCGCCCAACGGGTATGGCCCATACCTGCGGAGCCGGTGAAGTTCTCGGCACCGACCTCGGCCAGCTCGGCTTCCAGGTTGGCAAGTCGGCCCGCTTTACGTTCGACGGCGACGCCACCGGCACCGTCCAGGATTGCGATTCCCGCCGAGTCGTAGCCGCGATACTCCATTCGTCGGAGGGCCTCGACCACAACACCGAGCGCATCACGGTGTCCGACATACCCAACGATTCCACACATGGTTCACCAGGATACTGGGTTGAAACTGGCTGCAAGGCCACTGTGGTGAGCAAGCCTTTCCGGCCGCACCGGCGCTGTCCGCCCGCGCACGGTGCCTGACATCGGATAACGTCACCACTGTGGCGCCTTCTGTGAAATCCCTCGTGTCCGAACTTGCCAGTCGTGGACCACACCGAGTGCAGCGTGGCGATTTGGCGCTCGCCGGCCAGCCAGGTGCTGTGTTCACACCATCCGAGGGTTTGGGTTTGCCCGCGGTCGCCTTCGCACACGGTTGGATGAGCGGCGTAGACAACTACCTCTCGCTGCTGCAGCACCTTGCATCATGGGGAATCGTCGCCGCAGCGCCGAATACCGAGCGCGGACCCTTCCCGTCACACCTGGCACTTGCGACCGACCTGCAGACCACACTCGACATCTGCACCGGCATCCGACTCGGCCACGGCGACATCAGCGTGCATCCCGACAAGCTCGCTTTCGCCGGCCACGGCATGGGCGCGGGCGTCGCCGTCATCGCCGCGGCGCAACGACCGGTCGCCGCGGTGGCAGCCTTGTTCCCGGCGCCGACGGCACCGAAGTCCGAAGCAATTGCGCCCAAGATCACAGCTCCAGCACTGATCCTTGCCGGCGCAACCGACATCAGCGCGATCGACTCCAATGCGAAAGACCTCGCAGCAGCGTGGGGTGGCGAGGCGGTGCTTCGCAGCATCGACAAAGCGTCGGGCAACGGGCTACTCGAAGGCCGTCGTGTGCTGGGGGCCCTCGGCGTCGGCAAAGCCGAGAAGACAACGCAGAAGACGGCTCGCGCAATCCTCACCGGCTTCCTGCTGTACACACTCACCGGCGACAAGAAGTACTCCGACTTCGCCGAAGCAGACTCGTCTATCCCCAAGACCCAGCTCGTCGACCCCTTTGCGGTCGAAGAGGTGGCCAAGAAGAAATCGCCGCTGGGTCAGATCAGCCAGCTGCGCGGCAAGTAGTCGTCCGGTTCGAGCTGGGGTTCGACCTGCGGTTCGGCAATGTCCTCCTGGACGGGTACCGACCGGGAGTCGTCGCCGATCGAAGGGACCACCATTCGTCGCGACCGCATTGCAGCGCGTTCACCTGCCGAGTCGAGTTCTTCACGTAGCCCGGCCATCGCCCGGCGGTGCCCGGCCACAACCTGATCGATCTCGTCGGCCGCCGTCACAGGTCGCCCGCCTCGGGTAGCGCTGCACCCGCCGAGTCGCTCACCATCGTGTCGAGGACAGGATCAGGTCCGCTCGGTTGTATCTCGACCTGTTGCTCGGCTCGCGGTTCGATGACTCTCGGTTGAAATTCTCGTTGGGCACCGCCGTCTTCGCGGACCGGATTGTTCGGTGCGCGTACTACCGGACCCTCGGTGTGCGGGTCGGGCGCAGGCGCAGGCGCCACGGGTTCGTCCGCCTCGGTCGGCGGCGTCGCGGATGGCTCGGCCGGCGTTGCCTCTGTGTTCCGAACTACAACTCCACGCTCCGTTCCGTCCACATCTGTCACAACGGGCGTTCCGGTGTCGTCGATCGCAAGCTGGAACGACTGCGACCGACCGTCCTGATCGGTCGTGACGAGATCGAGGTGAGTGTCGTCGGCAGGCTTGTCGATGACGATCCTGTCGGCGCCGAGGTCGAACGCGACGGGCTGTTCCGCGGGTTCCTCCACTGCTGCTTGTTCGACGACGGACAGCACGGCGGGCAGTACTGCCTCGACGAGGCCTTCGACGACCTCACCCGCCGCCGTGATCAACCCTGTCAGCAACGCGCCGACCTGTACTTGATCGACGCGTGGTCCGGACTCGACGGCCGCTTCGGGATACTGGACCACATTGGGAACAGGACCCTCGACGTTGCTGTGCACCGGCGGAATCGGTGCCGACGGTGTCGCTGCGGGAACTGCCGAATTCGGTGCTGCCACATTCGAAGTCGCCACCGACGCCGATGGGGCAACCGCATTCGGCGCGCTGGGTGGTGTGCCGACTTCGGAGGTTGTTCGGTCGCCGGGTCGAGGATCGGATTGCACCGAAGCCGGCGACGGGTACGGCGCGTCGTCGACGGCGTTCATCGCCTTGGTGACCGTCGCGTAGATTGTTCGGATTGCGTTGTCTGCGAACATGTTCGACTGCTCGAAGACCCGTAGCCGAGCCAGCACCGTAGGAACGAAAACCTCGTCGCACCACGACTTGCAATGATCGATCACCCGCTGTGTTGCTGTCGCGGAGAACGGCGCCTGCGCCAGGAGTGTCACCAGAGGAAGCTCCGGAAAGGCAACTCCCAACTCGCCGACCCGACGCAAGCCGAGCGGCAGAGTCGTGTCGCTTGTCGATGTTCCGATCACGACGTCTATCGCGCTGATCGACTTGCCGTCCACATCGGCTGCCAGGGCGAGGGTCAGCTCCGCTTTGCCTTGCAGCACTGCGGGAATCGCACGTGCGGCGGCAGTGAGCGCACCCTGCACATCGGCGAGCGCGACACTGTCGTTGGTCGCGCGTTCGAGTACCGACCGAAGGTTGGCCCTCGCGCCGTCGGCTCCGGGGTCGTCGTTCCACGCCGATTCGAGTCGAAGAATGTGCGCTTGCGCGAAATCGCGTTCGGTCGCCAGCGTCGCGAGCACGGCATCCACCTGCTCGATGTCGACGCGAAGCCGGTCGAGCTGAATGCCACGCTGCTGGTCGTAGGCGTCGAAGAAGGTGTCGTCGGGCCAGTCGCGCGTACTGCACCGCCGAGCCAGGTCGACCAATCGGCGCAGGTGAGCGACACCGGGGACCCCTTCGGCGAGGATGCCGTCGACCTCCCCGGTCACGGGTGCAGGCCACCGAGTTCGGTGCTGGTCGAACTGTCCATCGATTCGTAGCTGTCGACCGTCTCCTCGACGCCGCGTGCAGCCGCCGCAATCGCGACCGACCAGCCGTCGATAGCTCGCTGTAGTCGCTCGTAGCCTGCAAACAGCGCGGCACCTTCGGGTCCGTAGTTTCGGCCGGTCGCTCCCGACCCGAAACTGCACGATCCGATTCCACTACTCGCGTGCGCGACGGCGTCAGCGGATCGCGTCATGGCTTCGACAACGCCGCGAACAGCAGCAATGTCCATTGCCATGCCGCAACCCCCACCCGTCAGCCGATCCGCACCGGATCCCCACAAAACCCAACTACGAACTAAGACGCTTCCCGGACCCCACCGGTTCCACTCGAATTCAGACCGCGCCGACCAGTTCGGCGAGCTCGTCTGCAAGGCGCTGTGCGCGTTCGATGTCGGTCGCTTCCACCATCACTCTGACGAGTTGCTCGGTTCCGCTGGGCCGCAACAATACTCGGCCCCTGTCGCCGAGTTCACGTTCGACTGCGGCGACCGCGTCGAGGACCTTCGGTGCGACCGCGACCGCAGCCTTGTCGTTGACTCGAACATTGACGAGCACCTGCGGCAGCGTCGTCATCACCGAAGCGAGCTCAGCGAGCGACTTGCCGGTGTCCGCCATCCGGCCGAGCAAGCGCAGAGCGGTCAGCACACCGTCGCCTGTCGTCGAAAACTTCGGCAGCACAACGTGTCCGGACTGTTCACCACCGAGTGTGTACTGACCTCTTCGCAATTCTTCGAGCACGTACCGATCGCCGACCGCTGTAACCTTGAGAGTGATCCCCGCCTCGTTCATCGCGATATGCAGGCCGAGATTGCTCATGACGGTGGCGACGAGGGTGTTCTGGGCGAGTTCGCCGGATTCGCTCATCGCGACGGCAAGCACCGCCATGATGGCGTCGCCGTCGACGATCGCACCGGTTGCATCGACGGCGAGGCAACGATCCCCGTCGCCGTCGTGGGCGATGCCCGCATCGGCGCCGTGCGCGACGACCGCTTTCTGCAGATCGTCCATGTGCGTCGATCCGCAGCCGTCGTTGATGTTCAGTCCGTCGGGTGCAGCGTTGATCGCGATCACGTCGGCGCCCGCTGCCGCGTACGCTGCCGGACCGACAACAGAGGCGGCGCCGTGCGCACAGTCGACGACCACCTTGAGTCCTTTCAGACTCACCGGGCTTGCGACGCCGAGGTGCTCGACGTATTTGTCGCCCGCATCCGCGATCACATGGATGCGTCCGATCTCGGCGCCGGTCGGATGTCGAATCTCGCCGCTTTCGATGACGCTCTCGATCCGGTCTTCTGCATCGTCGTCGAGTTTGTGCCCACCCGCTGCGAAGATCTTGATGCCGTTGTCGGGCATCGGGTTGTGCGAGGCGGAGATCATCACGCCGAGACACGCCGCGTATTCGTTGGTGAGGTAGGCGACGGCCGGTGTCGGAACGACCCCGATGTCGATCACGTCGACACCGGCAGCCGTAAGACCTGCCGAGACGGCAGCGGACAACATTTCACCGCTGGCTCGACCGTCACGCCCGACAACCGCGGCAGGCCGCGCGCCACGTTGCGGGTCCGCGGCAAGCACCTGCGCGGCGGCGCCCGCTATCCGTAGGGCCAGTGCCGCGGTCAGCGTCTCGTTGGCCAGCCCGCGAACCCCGTCGGTGCCGAACAACCGCGCCATCTGTAACTCCTCGTATCGCTTGCGTACTTCTTCCAGCGCAGACCGTATCGCGCCCGCACCCGAGGCCATGCATCGATTCGCGATGTCTGTCGGTTATGTCACCCACAACGGCGCTCGCCTGGAAGCCCGCCACGGAACACGAAGCGTCGACTCAGCGTTGCCACAGAGGTGACTGTCCCACTCTCTGTCCTCGATCTGTCCCCCGTCGCGCAAGGGTCCACCGTGGGTGACGCCCTGCGCGGCACCATCACGCTGGCCAAGGAGGTCGAGGCGCTCGGCTATCACCGCTTCTGGCTGGCCGAACACCATTCGATGCCCGGCATCGCCAGCGCGGCGCCCTCGATCATGATCGGCCAGGTCGCGGCGGCAACCGGGCGAATCAGGGTCGGGTCGGGCGGTGTGATGCTGCCGAATCACGCGCCGCTCGTTGTTGCCGAGCAGTTCGGAACGTTGGACGCATTGTTCCCCGACCGAATCGACCTCGGAATCGGCCGCGCGCCCGGCACCGATCAGGTGACCGCCCATGCGTTGCGCCGCCAGGCCGACCAATTGAACGAGGACGAATTCCCGCAGCAACTGCTGCATCTGCGTGCGTTCGTCGACAACAGTTTTCCCGACGACCATCCCTACCGGGCGATCACCGCGACGCCGGGACTCGGAGCCAAGTTTGCGGTGTGGCTGCTCGGGTCGAGCACCTACAGCGCACAGGTCGCGGGCCTGCTCGGCCTGCCGTTCGCCTTCGCACGGCACTTCTCGCCTGCGCAGACGATGCCGGCGCTGCGGACCTACCGTGAAGCATTCCGCCCGTCGGAAGTCCTCGACGAGCCCTATGCGATGGTCACGGTGTCGGTTGTCGCCGCCGAGTCCGACGAACGTGCGCACTATCTCGCTGCGCCCCTCAAACTGACGATGGCTCGGCTGCGGGCCGGAAAACCGGGCCGCTTTCCGAGCCCCGAAGAAGCTGCGGCCAATCCGCTCACGCCGGAGCAGGAGGCGATCGTGCGGCCGTCCGCAGCCGGCTACATCGTCGGCGGACCCGATACCGTCCAGACCGAACTCCAGGATCTGCTCGCGCTGACCGACGCCGACGAAATCATGGTGTCGACGATGATGCATTCCCTCGACGACCGCATCCTCTCGTACAAGATCGTGCGCGACGTGTCGCTGTAGACCGAGCACACAAAAGCGGGCGCCCCCGTAGGGACGCCCGCTCTTGGACATGCTGCGTGTGGCTGAAGATCAGCGCTTCGAGTACTGAGGCGCCTTGCGTGCCTTCTTCAGGCCGTACTTCTTGCGCTCGACTGCACGCGGGTCACGCGTGAGGAAACCGGCGCGCTTGAGCGCGGGACGGTCGTCCGGGGTGACCTCGATGAGGGCGCGGGCGATGGCCAGACGCAATGCGCCTGCCTGTCCCGACGGTCCGCCACCGTGCAGCAGCACCACTACGTCGAAGGCTTCAGCGCGCTCGACAAGCACCAGCGGCGACTTGATGAGCTGCTGGTGAACCTTGTTCGGGAAGTAGTTCTCGAGCGTGCGGCCGTTCAGCGTGAACTGACCGGTGCCCGGTGTCAGGCGAACCCGGACAACCGCTTCCTTACGACGACCGACGGTCTGCACCGGACGGTCGATGACGATCGGAGCCGGTGCGGGACGCTCGGCAACCTCGACGTGCTCGACGTCGGTGTATTCGTCGGTCGCAACCTCGACAGCGAGGTCGTCTGCAGTCTCGGACACGTTCTGCTCTTCCGGTGCGGTCACTGGGCCACCTGCTTGATTTCGAAGGGAACCGGCTTCTGAGCCTTGTGCGGATGGTCCGGACCGGCGTACACCTTCAGCTTGCTGCCGATGACGCTGCCGAGCTTGTTCTTCGGGATCATGCCGAAGACGGCCTTCTCCACGAGACGAGCCGGGTTGTTGGCCAGCACCTCGCCGACAGAGCGGGACTTGAGACCGCCCGGGTGACCCGAGTGGTGGTGCAGGAATTTGCCGGTGAGCTTGTTGCCGCTGATGGCAACCTTCTCGGCGTTGATGATGACGACGAAATCGCCGCCGTCGACGTTTGCTGCGTAGGTCGGCTTGTGCTTACCGCGCAGCAAGTTCGCTGCTTGTACGGCAAGACGGCCGAGCACTACGTCAGTGGCATCGATGACGTGCCACGTGCGTGTGACGTCACCGGCCTTGGGGCTGTACGTAGGCACAGATGATCCCTGTCTGTTCGTAGGTGGTGCCAGCCAGACGAGCGGTCGAGTTGTACCCCCGGCGGCCAACTGAGACCCGGGGCTCGGTTTACACCGGGCATCGAACAACCCGGCGTACCGTACGCCAACAAGCCAGGGTACGCGATCGTCCGAGCAGGTCAAAACCGTCGCCGGCACCCGCGCGAGGGTGCCCTTGCAACCGTCAGCCGGAGTGAGTGCTCCCCTCACGCCGCCGACCTCAGCGTTTGTGTTCGAGCAACCTGCTGATTCCCAACTCGGCCAGGTCGTCCGCCCGCCGCGTGTCCAGGCTCGTGCCGCACGCGCGCAGCACGATATCGCCGGTGCGATCGGCGAGGCAGGTCACGTGCTGGACCCTGCCGATCGTCGAATTCGCCCGTGGCAGCAATCCACGCCAGGCAAGTCGGTCGCCACCGTGTGCGTCCAAGGACGGCTTCTGCCGCTCGGGGGTCGAGCCTGCTTGCAGCGGTGGACCTGGATCTTCGCCGTTCGATGGCACCGCGACGACGTAGCGCAGGTCGTTCGCGGCGCCGTTCGGGCAGTCCTGCACGCGGCCGAGGATTGCCGACATCACGCTGTCGGCAGTGTCCGGGTCGTAGTACATGGCGCGCAGCGCGAGTGCATCACCCGCGCGGTAGCCGTCGCCGTCAGCGGGTCTGTCCTGCGGCGCCTCGAACGACTGCTCGGCCGACACTCGCGCGCCGGCCGCCTCTTTGGCGGTGAGCGGTATCGATCCGCATGCCATCGACGTGAGTTCGGCGCCGGTTGTGACAGCGACGACGTCGTCCTCGATCTCTCTGGCGGTCATACCGTCGAATTCGTCGGCCGGCAGCATCGCGGCAACAACTGCCGCGCGAGCGTCCTCGGCGGACAGCGGTTCGGGTTCGGTGAGCCAGCGGAATGCCAGAAACGCCACGATCAGGGCAACAATGGCAGCACCAGCGACGATCAACGTGACCGCGTGCGCGCGCACTCCGTTGACCACAGGTTCGACCATCCGCGCCGGACCACTGACGTCCCACACGCTCGGCTGCCGATGCGACGCCGCGACGTGGCGAACGGTCGCACCGTGGTCGGCGGGCGACGGGGCGCCGAAGGCACGCGACGGTTCCGGCATCGCAACGGTCGAACTGTCCTCGCCCTCGCCACTCGCCCCGGCGACCAGTGCGGCGGCACCGATTGCGATGGCGTGCAACGGTTCCGCGGCGAAGACGAGGCGCCGACCGAAGTGATTCTGGAATGCGAACCGGAGCCGTTCGATGTCGACGATGTTGCCGATCAGCACGATCTGCCGCGCATCGGCGTCGATGTCACGCGCAGCGGCAACCACGTCGTCGACAACGGAATCGGCTGTGCGCGAGTCGTTGTGCGCGTCGCGAGGAAGAGCTACGTCGACGGATTCGGTCGGGCGCGACTCGTCTGCGTGTACGGCGACGACCAGCAGCGAGCGACCGTCGGAATAGACAACGGTTGCACCGATCTCGTTGTCCACGATCGCGCGTTCGCGGACGTAACCCGCGAGCGCTACCGATTCGGGGATCGGTTCGACGGCAATACCGATCGATTCGACGACCTCGGCGTAGGAGTCGACCAACTGCTCGGACCAGCTGTCGGGATACGGCAATGCGAGCACATCGGGGGTGCCGCCGAGGTAAGCCCGTATTGCTGCGACGGGATTGTGGAACCGGGCGCCGAACACCGCGTCGACGGGCCAGGTCGCACCCGCAACGACGATGCGGCTGTGCCCGAGGAGGTCGCGCACATCGGCGATCGCAGGGCCGATATCGCGTCGGCCGCCATCGACACCGCTGGTGTGTAGCTGTCCTGACGCATCGGCCAAAAGTTGCACGGGCGGTGTCGCCTGTCCGTCGACCATAAGCAACGTGGTGGGCTTACCGCCACCACCTGCGGCGACGGCGACTACATCCCACCCGAGATGGACCGCGCCAACGCTTTCGGACAAGATTCCCCCTGTTTCCCCGACACCCTGATCGAAGGGCTACCCCGACTCGGTATCTTGCCCGATCGAGCGAAACATGCACACCCCGACTGCTGCGACGAATACCGAGGTCGGCATCGACCTATAGTTGCGGCAGCCGATTCCGCACCCGTACCCGTCCGCGATCGAGGACTCGATGCATCGACCTGCTCCGACCCGCGCAACCTTCCTCACGGCCGGTGCGTTGGCACTTGCCGCCGTTGCCTGCGGTTGCACGTCCGCGCCGATCCCCGGAACGGCAAGTCAGGCACCCGACGGGCCCTATCGCGAACGGTTGATCGATCAGCTCGATCTGCCCCTACCGGTGTTCGACAACTGGGAAATCGTCGACGCCGCAAGGCAACCGACCCGTCAGGATCGGCACGCCGACGTTCGCGACATCTCGCCGCAGGACTGTGCTGTAGACGCAACGGGCACCCGTGCCGCCGACGACGTGATCTACGGTGGCTCCCGCTGGACCGGCGCGCAGGGGTCGGGGCCGAACGGCCAAGCGTTCACGGTGTCCGTTCACGCCAGCAATCCAGCGCAGACCGACGACCTGACGCAGTATCTGTCCGCTTGCGCGCAAACAGAATTCGAGACGTCCTCGGGTCGGGCCAAGTCGATTCTCGCGCGGACGTCAGCCCTGGAACAGGTCGGCTTCGACGAGGTGATCGGCTTCTCCGAGGTACGTACTCGAGGGCAGCAGACGACGTCCGGTCTCACGGTCGTCGGGCGCGCCAATTCTCTTGCGTTGGTACTGGTTTTCACCAATTCCGGGGATCTCGACACTGCCGACGCGACGGCGGTGTGGAAGGCAGCTGCAGAGAAGTTCGGCAAGAACGGCTGACGCTTGCCGTCACGATTTCGCTTTCAATCGCGCCAAGGTGAGAGCCGCAAGCAGACAGCCGAGCACAACGAGCATCCACACGTCGAGGAACCAGATCCCGGCACCGTGCTCCCACAACGAATCCGGCTTAGCCACCGACACGGTCGAGCCATCCGGGAGCGTCTTGCTCGGATCGATCTGCAGGTTCTTCAAGTCGATCGTCGACGCGCCTGCAGCGAAGCCCCAGCGCGCCGGGAACAGCCACGACAACTGATCGAGCACAACGCGACCGGTCACAGGAATCAGACCGCCGCACATCACCAGTTGAGCCATGATCGTCACGACGAGCAACGGCATGACCTGCTCGCTCGAGCGGGCCAGCGCGGACAGCAGCAGGCCGACCATCACACAGCAGCAGGCGGTCAACGCGATGTCGATGAACAATTCGAGGCTTCCGGACGGAAGAACCGATCCGGGGCCGGGCGCCTTCTTACCGGCGAGCACGATGCCGACGAGAACGATCGATTGCACGAACGCGGCGATACAGAACACGATGATCTTCGCGAAAAGGTATGCCGAGGGCAGCAATCCGACCGCACGCTCGCGCTGATAGATCGTGCGTTCGCCGACCAGGTCACGCACCGACAGGGCTGAGCCCATGAAGCACGCGCCGAGAATCAGCAGCGTCATGATCTGCTGAGGTTCGGTCAACGTTTCGGGGTCGGATCGGGTGAAGCCGTTCTTTCCGGGAACGACCAGCGACAACACACCGAGAACGAACGGCATGACCACCAGAAATGCGAGATAGCCACGGTCGGCAAGGATCAGCCGGAACTGGCGTCGCACCACCGTCGAGATCTGTTTGCTCGTACTGGTGTGCGCGGGTTGTCCCGGCGGGCCGTACCGCGGCGGTGGCGGTGGGGTCAAATGCGGGTTCCGCGCGCGGTAGGCCGCGAACACTCCATCCGGATCGTTGGTGACCCTGGTGAAGATCTCGGCCCAGTCCGAGCTACCGAGCGCAGCGCCGACCCCTTTCGGATGTCCGCAGTAGGCCGTCTTCCCACCGGGCGCCAGCAGCAGAACCTGGTCGCACATATCGAGGTGGGTCAGCGAGTGGGTGACAACGAGAACGACGCGACCCGCATCGGCGAGTTGGCGCAGCATCACCATGACCTGCCGGTCGAGTGCAGGGTCGAGGCCCGATGTTGGTTCGTCCAAGATCAGCAGTGACGGACTGGTCAGCAGTTCGAGTGCGACCGATGCTCGTTTGCGTTGTCCACCGGACAGCCGATCGACGCGTGTGTCCGCGTGCTCGGTGAGCGAGAGTTCACGCAGGACGCCGTCGATCACACGCGCTCGGTCGTCGGAGGTCGTGTCCGGCGGCAACCGCAACTCCGCGGCGTATCGCAACGCCTGTCGAACGGTGAGTTGGCGGTGCAGCACGTCGTCCTGCGGCACCATGCCGATGCGACTGCGCAGCGCTTCGTATTCGGCGTGCAGATTCCGGCCTTCGAAGTTGACGACACCACCCGACGGGCGATTGATCCCGGCGATGATCTTCGCCAGCGTCGACTTTCCTGCGCCGGACGGGCCGATCATGGCCGTGAGCGATCCCGGCGCCGCCGACATCGATACGTCGACGAGCAGTTGCTTGTTTCCTTCGACGACGAATCCGAGTCCGTGCAGACCCAGACCCGATTCGGCGGCGCCCCGCGCGCGTTGCCGGAGGGTGCCACCGTCGACGACGAAGTCGATGTTGCCGATGGTGACCGTATCGCCTTCGCGCAGAATGGCTCTCTGCGTTCTGGCGCCGTTGACGAAGGTGCCGTTGACGCTGCCGACGTCTTCGATCCCGAGACCCTGAGGTGTCGATACGAGCCGTGCGTGGCGCCGAGATGCCAGCACGTCGTCGACGACGATCGAGTTCTCCGCGGTCCGCCCGATCGTGAGACCGCCCGCCGGGATGCGACTCGGCAGGCTGACCGGCAGATCGGTTCGAGATTGCCGAACCGGCGGCAACGCCTGTGTACTTGCCCGCATCGTCATCTGCACGTGCGGCTGCGGCGGTTGCGGCGTCGGCCGACGTCCGGCACCCGGCGCATGCGGAACCAGAGCGATCAGCGGTCCGGTCGTCGCGTCACCGAGCCGAATCTGGATGGGCCGATCGATCCGAAGCGGTTGCGTCAGACGATGCGAGTCGACGAAGACTCCGTTGGTACTCCCACGGTCGGTCAGCACCCAGCCGCCCTGCCAGGTCAACACCGCGTGGACCCGCGATACGAGCGGATTGTCCACGAACACTGTGACTTCCGGCGCACGGCCGATGGTCACCGCCTTGCGCGAATCGCACACCCGGTCCACGCCGTCGACGCGGATCGTGATGGTGGCAATCGCGGGTGTACTCATAGTTGCGGATCCTATTCGATGCCGCCGCCGCGCACCCCTGACAGAACACGACTGGTTAACATAAACTCCCTTCCCGTGAACCTCGGTCGCTCCATCAGATGCGCGCTGCTCGGCCTCACCGCCGCGGTCGTCGTGAGCTGCGCAAGCACACTCGACGGAACCCCCGTCTCCATCTACGCGGACCCGTTCCGCGTTGCGGGGCTTCCGACGACATCGGGCCCGAACGGACTCAGGCCCGGCGCGCCCGCACCGACGCTCACTGCCGACAACGCCGACGACGGCGCCATCGACACGCTGGCGCTCAGCGCGCTCGAAGACATCGAAGCTTATTGGAAAGAGGAGTACCCCAAGTACTTCGGCGACCAGTTCGAGCCGGTGGACGGCTACCTCTCCTGGGACGCGAGCGATCGCAACAACCGCGAGGAGTTCTGCGAAGAATCGACGAGAGGCGTTGCGAACGCAGCCTATTGCCCGCTCGATCGCAAGATCGCCTGGGACAGAGGGGTATTGCTGCCCGCGATCGAGGAGCAGTTCTCCGATATTGCCGTCGTGATGGTGCTTGCCCACGAGTACGGTCATGCGATCCAGGACCAGGCCAACCTGGTCGGCAACAGGCGCGACGAAATCATCGTCGCCGAGCAACAGGCGGACTGCTTCGGTGGCGCCTTCATGCGCCATGTCGCTGAAGGTCGTGCGGCACATTTCACGATGAACACCTCCGACGGCTTGAACTCCGTTCTCGCTGCGACTGTTTCGATTCGTGACAGCGATCCGAACTCTCGCTCGGCTGTGCACGGTTCGGCGTTCGAACGGGTGACCGCCGTTCAGATCGGCTTCACCGACGGACCATCGGCTTGCGGAAAGATCGACCTCAGCGAGCTGGAGATGCGTCGTGAAGATCTGCCGCAGATGTTCGAGCAGGACGAGTCCGGCGAGCTACCTCCGACCGAGGACACTCTCGAATCCTTCACCAAGGCACTGGAATTGATTCTGCCGGTCGCGACGACTCCCGAAGTCGATTTCTCCGGCTCCGATATCGGCTGCTCGGATGCGAAGGCTACCGACCCGGTGTCCTACTGCCCGGAGTCGAACACGTTGGGCGTCGACCTGCCGTCACTGAAGAAGCGCGGAACGCCGATGACGATGGACTCCGGCGACGGCCTCGGCTTGCCCGTCACGGTCACCGGTGATTACAACGCCTACGTCGTCTTCGCCTCTCGCTACACACTCGCGAAGCAGAAGGAAGACGGTGACTCGCTCACCGACCCGAAAACGGCCCTGCGTGCGGCCTGCCTGTCAGGACACGTGACGGCTGTCCTTGGATCACCGACCGACAATCCAACCGCAGACACGTTCCGGCTGTCGCCGGGAGATCTCGACGAAGCTGTCTCGGGGCTGCTGACCGACGGCATTGCCGCCAGCGATGTCAACGGCGACACGGTACCGAGCGGATTCTCACGTGTCGACGCATTTCGTACCGGCGTACTCGGCGGCGAAGAGGCGTGCGGGCGGTACGCGTAGCTGAGGTCGAACAGCCCGCCCTCAGCGGATCAGTGCCGCAATTCGATCCGCAACTTCGGCGGCGGTTCGCGGCCGCATGCCCGGCTTGGCCAGACAGGACGCAACGAACTCGGCTTCCTCAGGACGTAGCTTCGCCGAGATTCGGGACTTGCCGGAATGCACAGCGCGGATCGCGAGCATCGGCTGCCCGACAGGAAGTTCGCCGTAAAGCCCTTCGCCGCTGAGCGCACGATTGAGGGTTGCGCCGATCGCCCAGATATCCGATGCCCGCGACGGCGTATCGCCGTAGAGCAGGCCGGGATCGAGGTACTCGACCGAGGTCGCAGGCGCCATGCTCGTCACCGTGTTCGACGAGTTGAGTACCCGCACCAAACCGAGGTCGGAGAGCTTGCCGCCGTTTTCGTCGACCATCACGTTGCCGGGCTTGATATCGCCGTGCACCATGCCTGCCTCGTGCAGTTCGTGCACAGCTCGAGAGGCGTCGACGAGTGCGCGCAGAATCTGATCACGAGTCAGCTGGTGTGTCGGCGCGGCCAGCGAGCCGAGTGGGAAGTACTCCATCGCGTAGAGGAAGTTGTCTTCGAGGACAGCGTCGTAGATTCGGACGAGGTAGGGCGAGCGCACCGCGGCAAAGGCGCGCAGTTCACGAACGCCACGGCGGTAGGCGTCCTCGCTCACTTGGCCCGCGAAGACCTTCAGCGCCACGCGGCCGTCCGAAAGGCCAAGCCGCTCAGGCGCTTCCGCGAGATAGAAGCGGCCGTGGTTGCCCTCGCCGAGCAACCCGAGAATGCGATAGTCCGCAATTGCTGCTGGTATTGCCGCGTCGACCGGCATTAGCGATACCTCGGATCGTGTATGGGTCCGGATTTCCGTCGAGAACCGGAAGCCTGGAATGGATTCGGAACGCTCGTCATGGTGAACTCTTGTGCGTGGAACATAGCGCGGCGGAGATTTTCGGTTACGTACTTCTGGATGTCTCGGTGATCATCGTGATCGCCAGACTCTTCGGCCGACTTGCCCGCGCCGTACGCCAACCGGCTGTGGTCGGCGAGATCGTTGCCGGCATCGCGCTCGGACCGAGTCTGCTCGGCGCACTGCCCGGCAATCTCGACACCCACCTCTTTCCCCCTGACGTCGTTCCCTCACTCAAGATACTTGCCCAGCTCGGCTTGGTCTTGTTCATGTTCATCGTGGGTCTCGAACTCGACGTCAAACTGATACGTGGTCGCGAGCGAACCGCGGGCAGCATCTCGATCGCATCGATCGTCGTGCCGTTCGCGCTCGGCGCCGCGGCAACGCTGCTGCTGCATCCGCTGCACGACACCGTGACGCTCGAAGACGACAAGACCCAAGAGGTCTCTCTGCTCGCGCTCGCCCTCTTCATGGGCGTCGCCATGTCGATCACCGCATTCCCCGTCCTTGCGCGCATCCTCGCCGATCGCAAGATGCACCGCACCACGGTCGGCGTGCTTGCTCTGGCCTCGGCAGCGATCGACGACATACTCGCGTGGACGCTGCTGGCTTTCGTCGTCGCGATCGTCAAGGGCGGCAGCCCCTTCGAGGTCGTCCGCATCGTCGCCCTGTCTGCGTTGTTCGCCGCCGTCATGTTCGGCGTTGTCCGCCCGCTCCTCGCCCGCCTTGTCGATTGGTACAACAAGGCAGGCCGGGTCACTCCCGACATGTTGGCAGTCGTCCTCGTCGGAGTACTCCTGTCCGCATGGATCACCGAGGAGATCGGCATCCACGCGATCTTCGGTGCCTTCGTCTTCGGCGCCATCATGCCGCGCGACAACGCGCACGAGATGACGCGGGAAGTGCTCGAAAAGCTCGAACAGATCAGCGTCCTGCTTTTGCTGCCGATCTTCTTCGTCGTCACCGGATTCGGCGTGAACATCGTCGGGCTGACCGCGGGCGCTGCGTGGCAACTGCTGCTGATCCTCGCCGTAGCGATCGGCGGCAAGTTCATCGGCGCCTACGTCGGCGCCCGGTCCCAGCGCATGCCTGCGCAGCAAAGTTCTGCGATCGCGATTCTGATGAACACCCGCGGGCTCACCGAACTGGTGATCCTGTCGATCGGCAAGGAACTCGGCGTCCTCGACACGGAACTGTTCACGATGATGGTGATCATGGCTCTGGTGACGACTGCACTCGCGGAACCGCTACTGCGAATCGCCTATCCGGAGAAGGCTATTCAGCGAGACATCGAGGCGGCCGCGAAGGCTGCGCTCGGTGACGAGCAGCTCTACCGGGTGCTGGTCGTCGTCGACGGTCCGCCCGGCGTGACGACCGAACGGATGCTGCACCTCGCCAACGCTGCCGCAGCAGGCCGTCACGCCGAGATTCTGATCTCCCGCTTCCTGCCTGCGGCCGACAACTCGGGACTCGAGATCGGCGCCGGACTCCCCGACCTCGCCGGGATGGCCCAGGCTGTTGAGGAACTCGAAACCTTCGCGGCACGTACCAGCGTCGGCGGCGCGCGGGTACGCGTGCTGTGCAGGTTCAGCTCGGCTCCCGGCACCGATCTTCTTCGTCAGCTCACTACCTCGGAGGCAGAGGTCGTCGTACTCAGCGCCGAGTGGACCCGGCGGAACAAGGACGCCTTCGACGCACTCGATCGCACGACAGTGTTGGTGATGTCGTCGGAACTGCCACAGGTCTGGTTCGAGTCGGGTACCGAAGCGGCAGTGGCCGTTTCGGCCGGCACGGCATTCGTGCGCGACGACGGATCGGCCGACGGCAGACGAGCCGTTCTTGTCGCAACCCGCGCTGCGACGAACAGCCGAACGGCGCTCACCGCCATTGCGACGGACTCAGGATCCAAAGCCCGCCGCAGACTCACCTATGCCCTCGAACCACTCGAGGCGTTGGACACCGCCGTCGAGGTGGCGTCCGCGACCGAGTGGTCGGCACCCGAAGGCGACGCGATCGTCGCGGCCGCACGTGTCATCGACCGGCTCGGCGGGTCCGAAGTCAGTGTCCGCGAAGAGATCACCGCGATTGTCGACGCACATATCGCGACGCGATAGGCAACGCGTCACGACGCAGCAACTCGACCGCGACGAGCCCCCACACGACGAGCAACGCGATCGCGAGGCCCGCAACATAGTTGCGGTCGAGAATCGTGGGGTTGACTGCTCTGGCGCCGCGTCGGGTAACAACGGGCACCGCCACGGCGACAAGGGCGACCGACGCGAGAGCGCCGACCGCGGTCGGCGCCCACCAACTGCGCGGCAGTACGCGGCGACCCGCGAAGCCGAGCGCGATGCACATCGGCGCAAAGATGGCGTCGTGCAAAAGAATTCCACCTGCGAACCACACGATGATCGACAGTAGCTCGGCACCTGGGTGTCCGAGGATCTGCAGGGCGCCGTAACCGATGGCGGCGACTCCTGTGCCGATCAACAGGATTCTGATTGCACGAATCATTGCTGCACCACCTCGATTCTCGACAGCCACTTGGTCTGCAGCACCCCAGGCCTGTTCGGTGCTATCAGCCTGCACGGATAGCCGTGATCGAGATCGAGTGGTGCGCCGTTCACATCGAGTGCGATGAGGGTCGACGCATCGACCACATGGCGTTGCGGCAGAACGGTCGTCGCGTACAACCCGGACCGCTCGAGCGAGACCATACGAACGTCGCCGTCAGGCAGGTCACCGACCGTCCGCAGCAGATCGCGAAGCACAACGCCCGTCCATACTGCCGAGGCACTCCAGCCCTCGACGCAGGCGATCGGCAGGATGGCCGACGTCTGCGGCAGCGCCGCCAATTCCGCTCGACTGAAAGTCCTTTGCGCGGTGCCGATATCGACGGTCAGCTCGAAATCCGGCGCGAGCGCCGACTGCTCGACACCCGCTTCGGCAGCGGTCCTGTTCACCGGAACTCCCTGCGGCCCTTCACCACTGCGTGGCGATAGCACCGCGAGCCGCCGTAGGTAGGGCACCGTCTGGCCCGCGACCGCGAGTGCCGCGAGGCCGCTGGCGATGCCTGCCCCGACCAGTACCGTTCTGCGCGACAGGCCACCCGCTTCGGTCTCGGTCTGCGCCGTTTCCACGGGCGCCGATTCCAGTGGACGCGTCAGCGCATCCCGGATGATCGGCAGTTTCACTGCGATGTGGACGAGCAGTGCACCGACGGCAACGTAGGCCATTGCATAGTGAGTTGTCGTGAAGAAGAAGGTCCACGGATAGAACTGAGCTGCGTTGAACAGGCCCGTGACAAGCTGGAAGACCAGCGAACCGACAAGTACCGCAATCGATCCGCGCTCGAGCGCGCGTACCGGCGAGCCGATGAGGGGCTTCTCGAACAGCTTCGGGTACACCGACCACAGCTTGACCAACAGCAACGGGATTGCGGCGACGCCGGTGATCACGTGCAGGCCCTGTGTCACGCGGTAGAGCCAGACCGGGTTGGCCGGCCACCAGAACCATTGCGGCGGATGCTGAATCCAGTGGCTGAGCAGTCCGGTCACGAAGCATACGAGGATCGCAACGCCGAGCACGAGACCGATCCGGCTCGCGACTTCCGGACCGCGCGCGGTCGTCATGCCGCTGCCAGACAGACGATGTGACGACCTGCGATTTCGACCTCGCGAAGCACTCTCAGTCCAACGGCGGCGCCGAGGCGCTGTGCACATTCCACGCCGACCGTGGCCCACGGATACCACGGACTGAACCCCGCAGCGGTCTCCAGCCGGATTGGACTGGAGACGATTCCCGTTCCAGGAGAGCCGAATTCGACGACCGCAACACCGCCTTCGTGCAATAGCGAGCGTGTCCTGCGCAGCGTGCGATGCGGGTCTCCCCCGATGCCGATGTTGCCGTCGGCGAGAATGGCGTAACTCCAGCGTCCCGCGCCGGGCAGCGCTGCGAACATGTCGCGTTGTATCGCGGGTCCACCACGCATCCGCGTCACCGCGACAGCCATGGGCGAGATGTCGACCCCGAGTGTCGTAATACCTCGACGAACAAGCCGATCCACCAGACGGCCTGGTCCACAACCCAAATCGACGGTCGGACCGTCGCAGTGGCGGGTCAGCTCATCGTCGACAGAGCGGTCGGATGCGGTGATGTCCGCGAGTCCGAACCAGCGGCGAGTCGGAAGCTGTTGGCGTACACCGGCCGCGGTCTGCAGCCAACACTTCTCGCCCGCCAGTGCCCTGGCGTAGATGTCGAGTTCCGCCGCACCGACTAACACGACTGTCCTGACACAGCAGCGGCGGCCGACAACCGGTTGGCAGTGGTGGCGAACTCTGACCTGGCAGGACAGAGTGCCGCGACGGCACCGACGTCCGCCGGTTCGTCCACATCGCGCAAGGTCGTAAGCCTGCGCACCCGCACACCGATACCATGCAACGCCGCGAGGGTCGACGCACAGGTGGTCGAGGTCGACATCGCGACCGTTGGCAAGACGCCGGCGGCGGCAGGATCGCGGAGTCCCAATGCCCACCAGCCACCGTCCTCCGCTGGACCTAACACGGCTGTACAGCTTGGGGCACAGAGTAATTCGGCGGATGCGGTCAGCAACCGGGCGTCGGCCTGCGGCGTGTCCATCCCGATCTGCAGAATGGGTACGCCGACGCGGAAGGCTGATTCACAGTGCGCGTTCGCCAGTCGCGTCCCGAAAGTCTCGCCGTGCTGTTCGATCACGTCGAATCCGGCAAGCGCACGACGAAGCTCGTCCGACCGTTGCGCTCGATCGAGATCACCCGTCAGAGCGACGATTCGGTGCGTGACCGACGCTGCGGTGACAGCGGCCAGGGTGTCCAGCAACGCGGCCGCGGCGAGGTCGGCGGCCTGCGTCGGTGACCACCGGGCTGTCAGTCGAGTCTTGGCGAGACCGGCGATCGGCGCTTTGGCCAGCACGAGAATTGCCGCGTCGACGTTCATCGGCTGACCGCCCAGAAGTCCGCGACAACCCGCACGGTCCCCAACACCGATCCTGAAACCTTCGATTTGCCATGACTTCTCGGACGATAGGTGATGTCGCGCTCCACCACCGTCCAGTCGTGACGTGCCGCCGCGATCAGCAGTTCCAGCGGATACCCGAAGCGTTGATGCAGCGGACCGAGCGAAAGGTAGGACGCTCTGCGGGCAATACGCATCGGCCCGATGTCGTGCAGCGGTAGACCGTACCGCTGTCTGAGCCGAAAAGCGATGATTCCGTTCCCGATACGTGCATGCAACGGCCAACCGCGTCCCCCTCTGCGACGACCGACGACAAGGTCGACGCCACTGTTCAACAATGCCGCGAGGCGCGGCAGATCAGCCGGATCCATCGAGCCGTCGCCGTCGAGCACTGCGATCACTTCTGTTGTCGCAGCATGGATTCCGGCCTGGACCGCGGCGCCGTAGCCGCGCTCGGGCTGGCTGAGAACACGCGCTCCGTGTGCGCCGGCAACCTGAGCGGTGTCGTCCTCGGAGCCGTTGTCGACGACGAGCGCGTGAAATCCCTCCGGCAGCGCAGCAAGCACGGCAGGTAGTGCGCCTGCCTCGTTCAGGCACGGAATCACGACTGTCACGTCGAGCGGTGCCGATCGGTTCATGATCTCGACGGTATCGGTGCGCACCCCGTAAACGCATCGTCGAAGCGGTGACGAAACGATGACGGCGAGGCCGCGAGAGGAGTTTCGGCGACTGGGTCGTTCGACCCGGGCCTATCGTGACGACGTGAAGCTTTCCGTGCCGCAGGCCCTCAGCGCTGCACCGACGGTCCGACGGGATCTGATCGGCGCGGGCGCAGCAGTGGTGCTCGTTGCTGTGGCATTCGTCGTTCCGCTCGTGGCAAGCGAAGAATGGCGGGGCACCCTTGTCGCGCACACCGCCCCGATCTTCGGGTTCTGGGAACCGCATCTCGGTTGGGGTAGCGGGCCAGCACTTGCAATTGCAGTACTTGTGATCGGATTCGGACCGCGGATCGCGGCGCAGGCATCGTGGCGAATGTTATGCGCTGCAACCTATCTCGGGGCACTCGGCTGGGCGATCGCGCTTGCACTTATCGACGGCTGGGAGCGAGGCTTCGTCCGCCGACTGACCGATTCGAACGAGTATCTCGCCGAAGTCGATGGGGTGAACGACATTCCAGCGATGCTCCGCGGTTTCAGCGACCGCATCCTCGACTTTCGACCCGATTCCTGGACGACCCATGTGTCCGGCCATCCGCCAGGCGCCCTCCTGAGCTTCGTCTGGCTCGACCGGATCGGGTTGTCCGGTGGGGCATGGGCAGGCACCTTCTGCGTGGTTGTCGGCTGCAGCGCTTCGGTTGCCGTGCTAGTCGCAGTTCGAGCCCTCGGCTCGGAAGCACTTGCCCGCTCGTGCGCGCCGTTTCTTGTACTTGCGCCCGCGGCGGTCTGGATCGCCGTCTCGGCCGATGCCATGTTCGCCGGTGTCACCGCATGGGCAATCGCGCTCCTGGCCGTTGCGGCGACGCGACAGGGTCGGGGCGCTGTATGGATCGCCGCAGCGGCGGGTATCGGCTTCGGGTTCGGGATCTACCTCAACTACGGCATGGTTCTGATGGGGGTTCCTGCCGTGTTCGTTCTCGTGGCCACTCGCAACGTCAGGCCCCTGCTGCCCGCACTCGGTGGCGCACTGATCGTGGCGGCCGTCTTCACCGCATCCGGATTCTGGTGGCTCGACGGATATCACCTCGTTGTCGAGCGCTACTACCAGGGCATCGCGTCTCTTCGGCCGTACAGCTATTGGGTGTGGGGCAACCTCGCCGCGGTGGTCTGTGCAACAGGTCTCGCGGTCCCCGCGGCGTTGCATCGTCTGCCCGCGAATCGATTCGGCGGCAACGGTGTACCCATGCTGGTGGCCGGGATGCTGTGCGCAATCGTCCTGGCCGACCTCTCGGGTTTGAGCAAAGCAGAGACCGAGCGCATCTGGTTGCCGTTCACCATCTGGCTGTTCGCTGCCTGCGCACTGCTCCCAGAGCGACATGCGCGTCGCTGGCTGGTTGTCCAAGCCGCAGGCACACTCGTTCTTGTCCACCTGATCTTCACCAACTGGTGAAGGCGGAGGAGCCACAATGCCAACGAACCTCGTCGAGATCGTGCTCTACACACTCGTCTGCTCGATACCCGTCGTCCTCCTCGGGTCGGTCGTTCTGCACCGGGGGCGCAACCTGTCACTCACCGCAAGCATGGCCGCACTGGTCCTGATCCCGACGCTGGCAACGTTCGCCGGCGTGATCGGCGTGAGCGGGCTGATGTTCACGCAGGAACTGGAACGAACCGCCATCGTTCTCGCCGTCGTCGCGATCGTCACCGTTCCGGCAGCCGTTGCACTCGGCCGCTACCAGGCGAAACGGACCGTCTGGGAGAAGGAGATCCGCGAGCAGGAACGTGCTGCGGAGAAGTCGCGACGCGAACTTGTCGCCTGGGTCAGCCACGATCTCCGAACTCCGCTCGCAGGAATCCGTGCGATGGCGGAGGCGCTTACCGACCGGGTAGTCGACGATCCCGCCGATATCACGCGCTACTCGGAGCAGATCGTCCGTGAGACGGACAGGCTCGCCTCGATGGTCGACGACCTCTTCGAGATGTCCAAGATCAACGCGGGAGCGCTTCGGTTGACGTTGGAGACTCTCGACCTGCACGAAGTGATCGACGAGGTGGTCGCCGCAAGCAGAGCGTCCGCGGAGCGGGCACAGGTCGAACTACGTGCCGAGCAACCGGGCCGACCGATCTTCGTCGCAGGCAGCGACCACGCGCTCGGCCGAGTTCTGACGAACCTGGTCACCAACGCGATCGCGCACACACCGCCGGGCGGCACTGTCGAGATCTCGGCGGGAACCGACGCCGGTCACGCATGGACCCGTGTCGACGACACCGGCACCGGCATCGCCGACGAGGACCTCCTGCGTATCTTCGAGGTCGCCTATCGCGGGACGACGGCACGCTCCCCCGTGGCGAACGGTGGTCTGCCTGCAGGAAGTGGCATGGGACTCGCGATTGCCGCGGGTCTAATCGAGGCACACCACGGCAAGATCAGCGCCTCCAACCGGGCGAGCGGATCGCGGTTCGAGGTGGTGCTCCCGCTGGCCGCCGAGCCTGCTTCGTAGTCACCCTGCTCCGTGGTTGCACCGATCTCTGGTTATACCGAAGGGCTCGACTCCGCCGCACGCGCCCGCAACGGTGCATCGGCGAAGGCGGCGAGCCCATCGGCAGGACGAGTTGTCGCACGAAAACCGAGCCGAGCGTAGGCGCGCGCGGGGTCGGCAACCACGTGGCGCACGTCGCCAGGGCGGTACTGCCCCGTCACGACGGGGGCGGGTCCGGCTGCGGTCTTGGCCAGGATGTCGGCGACCGCGCCGATCGTAATAGGTTGTCCGGAGCACACATTCAGCGCCTCGAACCCGCCCAGGGCTGCTTCGATCGCAAGCCGGTTCGCTACCGCGACATCCTGGACATGCACGAAATCACGCGTTTGCGCTCCGTCTTCGAAGACCGCGGGCGCCCGCCCCGCGGCGAGCGACGACCGAAACATCGCGGCGACGCCGGAATACGGTGTGTCCGAGGGCATCAGGTCGCCGTAGACATTGTGATAGCGCAGTGCCGTCACACTGCCACCGGTCGCCGCAGCCCACGCTGACGCGTAGTGCTCCTGCGCCACTTTGCTTGCGGCATAGGTGCTTCGGGGGCGCAGAGCAGCCTCCTCCGGCACCAGGTCCCAACTGGTCGCATCCCCTGAGATAGGACACCGGTTGTCGAAGCGACCTGCGTCGAGATCGGCCGTCGTTCGTGGCAGCGGGTCGACAATTCCGCACGTGTCACACCTATACCGACCTTCGCCGTACACGACCATCGACGAGGCGAGAACGAGTCGCTCACACCCTGCCCGATGCATCGCTGCGAGTAACACAGCTGTGCCGAAGTCGTTGTGACTGGCGTAGGCGGGAGCATCGTCGGGTCCGATGCCGGAGCCGACCACAGCCGCCTGATGACACACGACGTCGACGCCCGTGAGTATGTCGTCGAGGCCATCGGAGTCGCGAACATCGATGCGCTGCAACCCATCCGGTGCGGTCCCAGCCGGATGCGCGGACGGCAGCAGTGCATCGATCTCGATCACCTCGTGCTTCGCAGCACGCAACTCCGACGCCACGTGAGCTCCGATGAATCCGGCGGCGCCGGTCAGCAATATCCGCATCACGGCAGTTCGAACGGAAGGACGACACCATCGTGTACTCGACACTGCGCGCACGTGTCGTCGCCGTCGACGCGGGCAATCGCGTCGGTGAGAAGTTGCTTGAAAGGGCCTATGTTGCGCTTGAACTCCGCGAAGACGTCGGTAGCGTGGACGCCGGTTCCGACCTCGACGCCCGCATCGAGGTCGGTCACCAATGCCACAGCGGCATAACATATTTCGAGTTCACGGGCGAGCACTGCCTCGGGATGGCCGGTCATGTTCACCAGTTCCCAACCCTGAGCAGCGAACCAACGGCTTTCGGCTCGGGTCGAGAATCGCGGACCCTCGACGACCACCATGGTTGCACCGTCGCCGACGCCGGGCCGCGCAAGCGCAGAACGTAATTCCGCGCAATACGGATCGGCAAACGAGACGTGGACAGCGCCCTTGTCGAAGAAGGTCTGCGGCCTACCCGAGGTGCGGTCCACAAGTTGATCGGGAACGACGATGCTGCCCGGACCGAGGTCTGGGGTCAGGCTGCCGACCGCACACGGCCCGAAGATCCGACGCACGCCCAACGACCGCAAAGCCCACAGATTCGCCCGATACGGAACGGTGTGCGGCGCGTACTCGTGCGACCGACCGTGCCGCGGCAGAAAGGCGACTGTCCGATTCCCGATCCGACCAATCGTGATCGGCGCACTCGGCGGCCCGTACGGCGTCTCGACGGCGACCTCACGTGCGCCGGCACCGAAGAAGTCGTAGAACCCGCTGCCGCCGATGACAGCAAGGGTCGGCGTCGAGGCATCACTAGGCATGGCAACGATTGTGCCCGTCCTCGCCCCGCGAAGCTTTGCCGGTCCTGTAACTGCCGGTCCTGTAACCGCCGGCCCTACAACTGACCGTGCGGAGAATCGAAGGTCACGGTCCGTCCGCCGATCATCACTTCCGATCCAGGTGTAAGCAGAAACGGTTGCCGCGGTGGCAGTCGATGCCAATCCAAAGCACCCGCGACGCGAACGTGTGTGCCGTTCGTCGAACCGCGATCGACGATGGCGACGTCCCACTCGATAAGGCGGAATTCGGCGTGCGCCCTCGACATCCCACCCGAGGAGTCGGACAGCCGAATCGGAGTGAACCCCGCCCGCGCCGCATCCGACGTCTCCGGCTCGCGGCCGAGCACGCAATCACCGTCGAGAATGAACGTGGTGCCGTCGTCGACGACCAGCAACCCGAGCGGTGGTCGGGTGTCTTCGGTCAGAATTCCGGTCAACTGATCCATGCGTAATCCGCACACGCGGCAGAACGCAACCCGCGGATCGTTGAGATGTGCTCTCGCGCACTTGAATCCGCGGACCTTGACGCCGACGACGCCGAGTTCGGTCTGTTCACGGGACCTGTCTCGCCTGCTTGTGCTGCCGTCCGGCAGCGGTTGCCTGCGTGGCTCCGGTTCGTCGGTTATGTCGATACGTGCCGAGAGAGCGGGTGGTTTCAACAGCGCGTTGACCCGGGCAGGCACAACCGTCTCTGCAAGCCCCGGCTCGGGCGCGCTTGGCAGCCGTGGCACCGTCGCCGGTTCCGGGTGGACGTGACCATGGCCGTGCGCGTGGTCGTGGTCGTCCTGCGGGTCGGCTGTGTCTTCTGTGTCGTCGACGTCGTCATCGTCGTCGGCGAACGGATCGAACTTCGGCATCATCGCCGTACTTGGCAGGTCGTCGTCCGCCAACGCATCGACCTTCGACATCATCGCGGTGTCGGGCAGATCGTCGGCAGGATCCGGCCGGAGAATCCGCTTCAGCAAACCCGGTGGCCGCTTCGTTTCCGTCGTCGGCTCGGTCAGCCACAGCACGGCGCCGACACCGGGCGCGACGCCCTCGGTCAGCGCACTGATCCCACGCTCTACGGGAAGGGTGGGTGGCGTGCCGGATTCGTCGACGAAGAGGCCTGCGATGGTCGGCGCGTCGACGATGCGGTCGACGGTGAACGCCGCATCGTTTCCGCGGATCGTTTCCTGCTCGCCGCTCCCGGTGCCGATCACGGCCGTGACGCCCCCGTGCAAGAACACGGCAAGTCCGTTTCCAGCAGGCGACAGCACTCCGAACTCGACGTCGTCGTCCTGGTCCACAACCCATCTCGTCGCGAGCCTGGCAAATGCGCGACCGGGTTTACGCGCGTCCATGGACGCTGCCTGCTGCACCAGATCGTGCAGGGCCTGCCAGGTCTGCGCGGCGGAGGAGCCTGCGGTCAGTGCCGACGAGTCGCGATGTGCAACGACGACAACGACTCCCGCCGTCGACGCAACGAGATGCCGACCCGGGACAATTTCGACCTGCCCTGTACTCACAGGAACCTTCCTCCAGAGAACCGCCACCGATGGAAGACAAGTCGCATCGGTCCGTTCACGATTATCCAGAATACGAGCCAGGTGACGATGAACTGGATCAGAAAGGCCGTCAACGACGGCCGTAGATGTTCAGGAACCACGATCGTCGTGTAGCGAACGAGTAGCCAAACGAGAATGCCCTCGTTGATCATCGTGAGCAGTCCGAACAGCGTCGGCCAATCCTTCTCCCACCGGAACTGCATCAGAAAGTGGTACAGCAGTTCCCACAGGACACCGACCAGAACCACGGTGAGCAAGACGCTCAGCGTCACCCGGTAGGCCTGCCCGATGCCGAGGTCACCCGTCGGCAAGATCGGGGTAATGAGCAGTGCGACGAAGAAGCCGATGATTCCGAGGCCGAGGACGCGAGTTTGAATGCGTCCGTTCAGGGTTGGCAGCATTGCCTCAGATCCTCTTGTTTCTGGCCCACAGCCACCATTGATGGGTCGACCGCAGCGGTCCCATTCGATTGACGAAACCGTTGGCCGCGAGGTCGTCCGCGATTTCCTGCGCGGCGATCTGCAGTCCCAGGAACGTATCCACACCGGGAAAATACCCGCCGAGCGTCGCTGTACCCGACGCGTAGATGCGGCCGGTGCCGCTTCGCGTCCCGACGAGTTCGAAGGTCCGCGCAACGTCGAGGCGTCCGACCGGGTTTCTGCCGGCACCGGAATGGTCGAGCAGATCCGCAAGAACGCGATGCTCACGGATGTCAGCTTCGAGGCCCGTGCAATCGACCACATAGTCGACCGGTGTATCGAACGGCTGCGTCGGCGGTGGAAACGGCAACGGCGCCTGCGGATCCGGGACGATCGTCGAGATGACACCCTGCCCGTTCGGGGCCGGACGCAGATCGCGGGCAGTTCCTGCCATCACCTGATACCAGCCCTGAGCGCGGCCGCGGCGCAACTGCTCCTGCCAATTCTTCCGGACCGGCGTGTTCGTGCCGCCCATCTCCTTGTAAGCGCGGGCGCGTTCCTCACCCTCCAGGTTCCGCATCTTCGCCTTCAGCTGACCACCCCACACCGACTTCGGGTAGTTGAACCCCTGATAGGCCCAGCCGTCCTTACCTTTTCGACGTTTGAACACGCTCGGTCCATGCGGCGCGTTCACGTAGGTGCGGAACAGATGCAGAATGTTGGTCTGCAGACCGAGACGGTCACGATCGTCGATCAGCCGCTGCAGCACCCGTGACGCGACGATGCCACTCCCCCTGATCATCACGGTCCCGGGGCGACGCTGCAGCGCCTGATACATGTGCTCGTGCGGCTCGTAGGCGTTGACGACACGCGTCGGGTCGCGGTACTTCTCGCGGTACTCCTGCAGATCGTCGAGCAACTTCAGCCCCGGATATCCGATCGCGACGTGAACGTACAAGCTGCGGAACCCGATTCGTTTGGTCGGTGCCGAACCCGCGGGTGGTGTGAGGATCGTGAAGTATCCGCCGCCGGCACGCCGGCGAATCATACGAACGATGCCGTTGCGCAGCGACTGCCCGTACCCGACCCGGTGGAATTCCTTCTCCATCGACTCGAACGCCTGACCCGCGCGCGGCGTGTAGTAGTCGGCGAAAATCGGCTCGAGAAACACTTGGGTCAGCGGCTTGAAGAATCCGCCGACACTGTTGGCCGACAACGCTTCCCGCACCGCGTACGACGGAAATCCCCAAATATTGTCCGGCATCGACTGCGAGTCCGAACGTAGCCGTTCGACTCGCGGGATCTGCGACACCTTGGTCAAGTACTCGTAGCTCGACCACGGCACCTGCTGGGGACCGAGTACCGCCATCGCCTCGGCCGGGACGCCGTAGATCCGCAGCGTGTCGAAGGTGACGAACGAGCCGATCCCGCTGCCCACCGTCACGAACGGTACGTCCACGATCGGAATCCCTGCCTGGACCACCAGATCGTCGGTCCAGACATCGGTGTCTATCAGTGTCTGATTGAGATCCCCTCGCATTTCGGCGATGCTACTCGGCCCACATTGCCCCCGGGTGGTTCCGAGGCCGACCGATACCCACGACCGAGTTGGTCGACGTCGACAACCAGCAGAGTTCGCAGGCGCAG
Source organism: Antrihabitans spumae (assembly GCF_043944905.1). Classification (NCBI taxonomy): domain Bacteria; kingdom Bacillati; phylum Actinomycetota; class Actinomycetes; order Mycobacteriales; family Nocardiaceae; genus Antrihabitans; species Antrihabitans spumae. Next base: position 150,489 of record NZ_JBIMSN010000062.1, on the reverse strand, counting down.
GAGCACTTCGGGTACCTGGAACCGCCGACATCCGGTGGCGGCCATAGCCATCGGCTACCGAGACAGCGATGCGCCCGGCAGCGGATCCAGCTGCCGGGCGCGGTGCTCAGTCGTACGGACCTTCAGGCCCACTTCATGGCTTCGCGACCCTCTGTTGCCTGCATACCCGAGTTGCCGTCGCGGACGACGTTCGCGATCTTGTTGAGTACCTCGACCAACTGCTGGTGCGCTTGATCCCAATCGCGCTGCACCGACTGATAGTTCGCCTGCGCCTGACCTTCCCACGTAGCGGCGAGCGCAGCGACGTAACCCTTGAGCTCGTCGTGAGTTTCGTTGAGTGCGACCGACCGCGAACGCAAGCTGTCCGACATGGCGTCGATCTCACCGAATTTGTAATCCAACATTTCGGTATAACTCCTTTGGCGTGTAGGTGTGGACGTCAGGCTTTGATGTCGAGCAGCTGCGAAGAAGCTCCGGTGCTGTGGATCTGCTCCTGGTTCGCCTGCTCGGCGACGTCGTAGCCCTTGCCGTTCTCGCGAATGCGATCGGCGATGGTCTGCAGGCTCCGCTGGATCTTCACCGAGGCCTCGTCGTACTGCGTCATCAAAAGGCGGAACGCGGTGCCAGCGTCGCCCTTCCACGCTGCGCCGGAAGACTCGGCCTGCGCCCTGACATCGGCGATGTATCGCTGCATCTGCCCGTTGACCGTCTCGACATGTCCTGCCGCTGCTTCCATCGCGCCGACATCGGTAATCACACCTGCCATCACGAACTCCTTGTCATACCGTCCGGGTCGGCACCCCCCGCTGGACTGCCGATTCGTGCCCTACATCTGGTTGGACGTCGGTCGAGTCCAATCGGTTCCATCTGTTTCGAAAGTCGCGAACCGGCTCGTCAGGGCGATATTTGTCATGGTGATATCACGACGCTGCTGACAACTCGCTCGCAGTCACCCGACAGGGCATCCCACTCACCGAACAGCCCCTGACAGCCGACACCGACCTGCGTATCCCGATCCACCATCACGTGCCACCTGACTTGCGAACGTCCATCGGGGTTCTCGCGGAACGTGACACCGTGTCGCCCCGCGAACACGACGTCCGCCTCGATGCCCTCGTAATTTGCCCCGTTCGGGCTTTCGTCGACCTTTCGCCGCAGCACGTTCGCAATCCCCTCCAAGTCGAGGTCGGAGCGAATTACGTACTGAGTGACTGTGATTCGTCGCTCCGGGCCAGAAATCGGCACTAGCTCCAGGCGCGGCAGCTGGCCTGGCTGCTGAGGCTCGGATGAAGTGATCCGCCAGCCGTCGGGGATCGTCACACGGATCCTGCCGAGGGTGAGTTCGCCGACATCGGTATCCGTGGTCGGCGCGGCGCCCGGCTCCGCGGTGTCGAGGTGCCGGTCCTCTCGCGACGACGCGAACGCGACTCCTGCACCGACTGCGACCACCGCGACCAGCGCCGCAGCTGCCAACATTCGGACCCGTCGTGCCGTACGACGCGACCCCCTCGACGCCGCACGGTCTGCCGGCGCGGCAGCGAGCCAGTCGACGTTGCGAACGGGCTCGGGCCGCGCGATCTGCGGCTCGCTCACAATCGGGCGACCCACATGGCGAACGAGATCCCGCGCTGCCAAGAATTCGACAGGGGATCGACTGGACAACGCCTCGGTGAGGGCTTCGATATCCGTGGCAACCAGGTCGCCGACGATCACAAGAGCGTCCACCCGCCGCGATCCGATCACGGTGTCGACCACCTCGACCAGTTCGTCACGACGCTCGCTGCAGTCGGCGAGTCCGATGTCGGTGATCAGCTCGCAGGCAACGACGCGACCTTCGCCCGACGCCTGTCCAACACAGCTCGCCACGGTCGTCATGGCGCCGATCTCGAGCACGACGATGTTCGCGTCGGTGGCGCACTTCCCACGAACTGCTGCAGCTCGGGCGGCTGCGACCGCGATCGCAACGAACTCCGCCTCGTTCGCGAACGAACGCAACGCTGTCGCAAGCACGTTCAGACGAGCAGTTCCCCAGTTCGTCGGATAGGTCGCGACGACCAGCTCCGCTGGTGGTCGACAGCCGACCTCGCCGATCGCGTCACGCAGAATTCGTCCGAGTGACTCCGCGATCGGAACAGCGCGGTCGGGTGTGGCGCAGTAGCCGCTGTCGACGAACCAGGCCGGTGACATCTGCACCTGCGCTGCATCGTCCATCGCGACCGGTCCGTCCCACTCCTCCCGGCCGTACCGAACCCACACACGCGAGTCGGTCAGGTGGAGCGCGACGTGGGCGGTCACAGCGGCGGCATCCAAGTTGTCTGAATCAGTCCACTACCGGCACGGGTCACGAGAGTGCCGCGGCCGGGTGGCATCTCGCTCGGCCGAACGGCGCCGATCAGATTGCCTTCGTCGCGACTGCCACTCATCACCAGGCCGCCGGTCGACACGTCTCGCATCCGCGCGATCACCGGTTCGTACAGGGCACGGGCAGCCCCGCCGGACCGTCGCGCGATCACGAGATGGAAGCCGAGATCCTTTGCCAGCGGCAGATATTCGAGCAGAGGCGTCAACGGATTGCCCGACGATGTCGAGACCAGGTCGTAGTCGTCGATCACGACGTAGATCTCGGGTCCCGACCACCACGAGCGATCGCGGAGTTGCTGCTGATTGACATCCTGGGGCGGCATGCGACGCGCCAGGATGGCGGCGAGTTCGACCATCATCTGCGCCAGCGTCGACACCACCGGCGCATACCCACCGATATGGCTCGACTCGAAGGCTCCCAACATCGTTCGTCGGGTATCGCCGATGACGATCTTGACCTGCTCGGGGGTGTTGGATGCTATCAAACCCTCGCAGATACCCCGAAGCAACGCCGTCTTGCCGCACTCGATATCGCCGAAGATCATGAAGTGCGTCTGTTCGGCGAAGTTGACGAAGACCGGCGCAAGTTCGGCTTCGTCCAGGCCGATCGGTACCTGCAGGCATTTCGTCGCGGGGTCGTTGTACTCGGGCCAACCCGACGTCGCATGGACGAGTTCGGCTCTGGTGAGGCGATCGGGCAGCATCCGCACCGGCGGAGCGTGCCTGCTCGTCGTTGCCGCTGCGATGGCGGACACCGCGTCCGCGACACCGGTACGAAGATCGTTCGCGTCGCCGATGCCGTCCACTCGCGGAAGTGCGGTCAACAGATGCAACGAATCCCGCGTGATGCCACGGCCAGGTCGACCTTCGGGTACCAGGAGTCCGATCCGGCGGCCGAGTTCGGAGTCGGCGGGATCGCCGAGTCGCAACTCGATGCGCGTACCCAACTGGTCCTTCAACGCCGGCCTGACTTCGCCCCACCGCGCGGCGGAGAGCACCACGTGCACGCCGTAGGAGAGACCTTGCACGGCAAGGTTGGTGATCTGCTGCTCGAGCGGTTCGAAATCTTGGCGGATGCTGCCGTAGCCGTCGATGACGAGAAAGGCATCTCCGAACGGATCGTCGGCCACACCCGCAACGCCGGCGGCGTGAGCGGGTTCGGCGGCGCGCAGTCGACGGAACTCCGCCATCGACTCCACGCCGAGTTGCCGGAAGCGTTTTTCGCGCTGACGTACCAACGTCGACATCTCGGCAACGGTTCGACGCACCCTGTCCTCGTCGAGCCGGTTAGCCACCGAGCCGACGTGGGGCAAACCGTCCAGACCGGCCAGTGTGCCGCCGCCGAAATCGAGACAGTAGAACTGCACCTGTTCCGCGGAGTGTGTCATCGCCATCGACACGATCAACGACCGAAGCGCGGTCGATTTGCCCGACTGCGGACCGCCGACGATGGCCACATGCCCTTTGGCGCCGGACAGGTCGACGATCAGCGGATCGCGCCGCTGGTCGAACGGTCGGTCGATGAGTCCGATCGGGGTACGTAGCGTTGCCTGCCGCGGCGTCGGCTCGACCAGGACCGATCGCGGAATCAGCTGATCCAACGTCGCTGGCTCGTCGAGTGGCGGTAGCCAGATCTCGTGTGCGGGTGTACCCCTGCCGCGAACCCGGTCGACGACCGTCTGCAACACTGTCGGGCCGTCGCCGTCGTCGACGGGCTCTGCCTGCAGGACCGGTGCGACATTCGGTTCGACCTGCAGCGCGGCGACCGGAGCGGCGGTGAAAACCCTCGACTCGACGTCGACCGAGCCAGGCCCCTGCTCGGCGGATTCTCGTGTGCCACGCCCGACGTAGGTACCCGACACGTACGCACCCTGGAATCTCACGATCTCCGATGCGTCCGAACGCAGGTAACCCGCACCCGGATTCGCAGGCAGGTGATAGGCATCCGGGACACCGAGAACGGTACGGGATTCGTTGGCGGAGAACGTCTTCAAGCCGATGCGGTAGGAAAGGTGGCTGTCGAGTCCGCGGAGCTTGCCCTCGTCGAGACGTTGACTCGCAAGCAAGAGGTGCATGTGCAGCGACCGGCCGAGTCGCCCTATCGCGACGAACAGATCGGCAAACTCCGGCTGCTGGGAGAGCAATTCGGAGAACTCGTCGATCACGACGAACAAGGCAGGCAGCGGATCGAGATCAGCGCCTGCCGCGCGAGCCTTCTCGTAATCGGAAACGTTCGCGAAGTTACCCGCCGACCGCAGCAACTCTTGCCGCCTGTTCATCTCGCCCGCAAGCGCGTCCTTCATCCGATCGACGAGCGCGGATTCCTCTTCGAGGTTGGTGATCACGGCCGCGACATGCGGCGCGCTGTCGAGGCCAAGGAAGGTCGCGCCGCCCTTGAAGTCGACGAGAACCAGGTTCAGCTGGTCGGGTGAATGTGTGGCGATCAACCCGACGACCAACGTTCGCAGAAATTCCGACTTGCCGGAACCTGTTGCGCCGATGCACAACCCGTGCGGACCCATTCCGTTCTCGGCGGCCTCTTTGAGGTCGAGCTCGACCGCGGTGCCGTCGGCAGCGACACCGATCGGAACTCGCAACCGGTCTCGGCCGCTGCGGGTGCGCCACGCGTGATTCGGATTGAGCAGGCCGACGTCGCCGAGACCGAGGAGCTGGCTCCACGACGATATCGACTCACCCTCGTCCGTTGTGTCGGCCCGGCGCGACGGTGCGCGGTAGGGCGCAAGGCGCCTCGCGACGGTTTGAGCTTGCTGTGCGCTCAGATCATCGACGGCTGCGAACGGCTCGATCCCAGCTCCGCTGCGGGCTCCGATCGTGCCGCTCTCGACGACAAGTTGCAGCCCGCGCGTTGCGGCAAGCCGCGGTGCGTATGCACTGAGATCGATCACGGTGACCGAATCGACGCCGCCGTCGACGATGTGGTCGGTCTCGACGTCGGATTCGAGCAACCCGCCGTCGACCACGACGACGATCTGCGCGACCCCTGCCTGCGGCGGCGCACTGCGCGAGAACTTACTGCGCAGCACGAGTTGCGAGCCGATCGCAGCGTTCAGTTCGATGATCGAGCCGTAGACCATCCGCTGACTTCCGACACCGTCGACCGCATCGGGATGCTGCGAATGCGGCAGCCATTTCACCCATTCCCATTCGCGCGCGGTGTCGGGGCCGCACACAACCGCTACCTGCAGTTGATCCGGGCTGTGGAACGTACAGAGCTGGGCGAGCATGGACCGCACCAGCGCCCGAGCAGCGTCACGATCACCGTCGAGAGCGATGGAGGCGAACCCGCGGAGCGAGACGGCGGTAGGTAGGTCGGGAACAACTGAATGGGCTCGCACGAATCGGCGCAGCGAGACAGCGGCGACGGGCTCCAGCTCTTCGACGGGGCCGGTCTCGGGCGCAACAAGTCGAGTGGCGAGGCGCTGGCTGCCACGTCCGACGCGAGCGTGGCAGTAGTCGGCATCGGTCACCCGTCGCTCCCACATGCGCGACGAGCCCGCAAGAGTCCAGAGCAGATGCGGATCGGGATGACTCCAGGTGAGCGCGGTGCGTTGCGCGTCGCCGGTCTCGTAGACATCTCGTCGGAGCTGATCGAGGTAGCGCAGGTAATCCTTGCGATCCTCGTTGGCCTCCGCGGTCTTCGCTCCCCCACCGCGACCACCCTGACCTGCGAACATACCGAGCATCGAGAACAACATCATGACCGGAAACAGCAGGCTGTACGGGTTGGACCCGATGCCTCCCGAGGTGAAGAGCAACGCCATCATGCCGACCATTGCGACGACCATGACGACCGGAAGCAGCTTCATCATCAGGTTGCCCGGCGTGACGCGTGGGATTTCCGGTGGCGGCTGGAGGGCAACTTCACCGCCAGGAGCCCTCGGCACTTCACGCCGAGTCCTGCGTTGGAACCGCACCGTACTCATAGAGAACTCCCCCCGATTTCGATCACCCCCGTGCAGCATCCTCCGTAACAAGACCCCACACGAGTCCCTGTCACCGGTGAGGCTGCCGGGCTAATAGTAAAGGGCTGCTCCGACATGTCGTACAGTTCGTCGGAGCACACTCATGGCCAGGGGGGACCATCATGACTGCTGCGCGTATCAGCGAACCAGCACACGAGACCAGCTCGGCGCGGGTACGGGCGCCCGACCTGTGCCGACTGACGATCCTGGCGCGGCGTACCCAGGTCGACCTCGCAGTGCCTGCCGACGTCTCGTTGGCCCTGCTGATCCCCGGGATCGTCGACATGATCAGCACTCATGCCAACACCGGCGACGTCGATCCACCCGTCGCATCGGCGCAGGATGCCGACGGACCGCAGGAATGGGTGCTCGCGAAAGTCGGTCAACCGCCGCTGTCGTCCACGCTGAGCCTGAGCGAACACGGGATCCGAGACGGTGACCTGCTGTTGCTGGAGAGCCCGGCCGCCGCCGCTCCAACGCCGCTCTTCGACGACATCATGTACAACGTCGCGATGGTCGACGCCGACCGCTATAACCGATGGACCAACACGAGCGCACGACTGCTCGGATCGGTTCTCGCCGCCGTCGCGACAGTCGTCGGCTGTTTTGCGTTGCTGTGGTCCGGTGCGGGCGAAGAGGACGTGATCGGCGGTGTGTGTGCCCTTTTCGCCTCGCTGTTGCTGCTGATCGCAGGGACAGTGACTGCGCGGATCTACTTCGACGCGCAGAGCGCCCTGGTGTTGGCGGGGTGTTCGCTGCCGACCGCTTTCGCCGCCGGCGTGCTGTTCGTGCCCGGCGAAACGTCGTCGGCACACGTCTTGCTCGGCGCAACGCTGGTCGGCGCGATTGCGGTATTGGCACTTCGGGTGGGCGGCGTCGGCCTGACGCTGTTCACCGGCGTTGCCGTCGCGGCAGCCTTCGTTGCGCCCGCTGCGCTCGTTGCGCTCACGACCGATGCCTCGCTTCGCACGGTCGGCGCGGTCCTTGCCGCCGCGGCACTCATCGGATTGGCTTTTGCACCAAGGGTTTCCATGCTGCTGGCCAAGCTGCCGCTACCCAACGTTCCCGCGCCTGGCACCTCGGTCGATCCGGCCGAGGACGACCCTTCCGACGATCAGGCGCTGCCGACGTTCGCCGCGCTCACCGCGAAGACGGAGCGGGCTCGTCGTTATCTGTCAGGGCTGATCGGAGCGACGACGCTCGTCACGATCGGCGGTGCGCTCGCCGCGACCGACATTGCTGGCATCAGCGACATCTATTGGCAGGGAACGGCATTGGCACTCGTGTGCGCCGCGGTCCTGATGTTTCGGGGGCGCACCTACGCGAGCGCCGAGCAGGCCAGTGTCCTGATCGCAGGCGGCGCAGCGATTCTCGTCGCACTGCTCATCGACGCCGCCGTATCCGTCGACGCTCCGTTGGCGATCTTCGGCGCAGCGATGGCATTGGCCGTTGCCGCGCTTGTGCTCGGTATCCTGGCGCCGGCTCGTACGTTCTCGCCACCCGTGCGCCGATCCGTCGAACTACTCGAATACGCCTGTGTCGCTGCCGTTCTGCCGTTGGTCAGCTGGGTCGCCGGTCTTTTCGCGCTGTTGCGCGGAATATGAGCGGCGCGTGGCGACCGATCGCGGTCGCAGCGCTGCTCGCGCTCTCTGCGTCACTCGGCCAAGGCTCTGCCGCCGCCGACCGACCGCCTCCGATCGACCCCGGCAGGTTGCCGTCCGGAGCGACGCCGGCCCCGTTCGAGAAGACCGAGCAGAAGTTGCGCTGCGCTGAAACCGCACCAGACGGCGACGGGCCGACCGTTCCCGTCGGCCAGCGTGATCTCGACTTCACCTCCGCGTGGCAATTCACCAGGGGTGCAGGTCAACTGGTTGCGGTCATCGATACCGGTGTCGCACGTCATCCGCGCCTGCCCGGCCTCGTTCCTGGCGGCGACTACGTGGGAACGACGGACGGCACCGACGACTGCGACGTGCACGGCACCGTCGTCGCAGGAATCATCGCCGCGACCGCCGTCGACGGTCAGGGCTTCGTCGGTGTCGCGCCCGAGGCAACGATTCTGTCGATTCGGCAGTCCAGCAGGGCGTTTCAAGTTGCCGGCCGAGCCGAACAGCAACGCGAAGGCCAGACCGCCGACGGATACGGCGACATCCGCACTCTTGCCGCGGCCGTGGTTCGCGCGGCGGACATGGGCGCGCGAGTGATCAATATTTCCGAAGTAGCCTGCGCAACCGGCAGTTTGGACGATCGTGTACTTGGTGCCGCGGTGGAATACGCCGCTGTGGCCAAGGACGTCGTCATCGTCGCTGCAGCGGGCAACACCGACGAGAACTGCGCGAGCAATCCCGGCCTCGATCCGCTCCGCCCGACAGCGGACCCGTGGGACCAGGTCGCCACGATCGTGTCGCCGGCCTGGTACGACGACTACGTCATTGCCGTCGGATCGGTCGACTCGAACGGCGCGCCATCGCAATTCACGGTTGCCGGGCCGTGGCTCGACGTCGCAGCACCCGGCGAGAGCATCACGTCCCTCGACCCGCGACGTTCCGGCCTGACAACCGGCACGATCGACGACAAAGGCCGCCAAGGTGTGTTGCGCGGGACCAGCTTTGCCGTTCCGTACGTGAGCGGAACAGCTGCTCTCGTCAGGGCGAGATTTCCACAACTGTCTGCACGGCAGGTGATCGATCGACTGAAGAAAACCGCGCACGCGCCTGCGGAAGGGTGGAATCCCCTGGTCGGGTTCGGCGTCATCGATCCCTACGCGGCCGTCACCGCCGACGTCGGAACGAACACCGCTGCCCGTCCGACCATGGCGGCGAAGGCTTTGCCGCTACCGGCTGCCGCAGCACCTCGCGACGATCGTCCACGCAATATCGCGCTGATCGGCGCTGCGGCAATCGGTGGTGTGCTCGCGCTCGCGATCCTCGCGTCGTTCCCGATTCGTAGGCGACTTCACCTGTCCGACACCAACGCTGGTGCCGGATCCGGAGCAACACCGTCGTGAGCAAGCAACGCTTCCTCCCTGCCTAGCGCAGGTCCCGGCGCCAGCAGTGCCACGATCGGCCACGGGGCAGACTCCGGACGAGTGAAGCCGAGCGCCTTGGCCGCATCGTCGTCGACGATGCCGTATCGAACGCCGGTGTCAGCGACGTAGAACTTGCTGTCCCTACGTTGGCTGTCCGCAGCGATACCCGTCGTCTGGACGAACGCCCCTGCGCCGGGTCTGACGTAGACAGCATCAGCCTTGTCGCCCGACCCATCGGCTTGAGCGAGGTCGACGAGCCTGGCGTCGTCGGACATCGGTAGTCCGCGACCGGTCAGCACAGTGATCTCCGCGGCCGATGCCTCGTCTTCGGAGCTTGTGATCGGTTGCCACGACAAACAGGTGACGGGTGTTTCTCCGATGTCGGCGATGCCGCGGGCAGCGTCCGGGTAGCTTGCGACGTCGAGGCTTGCGACCTGCGGCGCAGCTGTGATCTTGTCGGGTGCGATCTTCTCGATATCGGCCATGCCCTGTGAATCCGTATAGCGGATAAGGTCTTTCGTCGCCGACCCGATGGCCTGCAGACCGTCGCGCAGGACGACGTAGTACTGATTGCCCTCGCTGCGCGCGGACTGGACGACGGCGCCGACCTTGGCTACCGGGAAAGGATAGTTCGGCACACCGCCCGCGCCCTCGATTGTCGGCGGCGCAATCTCGTCGACCTCGGGTATCGCGTTGAGCAAACCCGGGCTGACCGGTCTCGGGGTCGCACCATCCAGTGCGAGTGCTGCGACGACGGCACGATCGGCCGGATCGATCCGGGCGCGCTTGCCGTCGTAGACCAGATAGGTGACGTTTCCGGCTCGCAGCAGGAGCGCGTCTCCAGGTGCGAGGTCAGCGCTCCTATCGCCCAACTCGGGGTCGCCGATCAGCACCGATGTCGTGATCGAACTCGACCCGTCCGATGCGATCGAATCGCATACGGTCCAGGCCCGGCCATCGGCATCGGAATCGAAAGGAAGCGCCGACGGTGCGCCGGGGATGCCCACCAGCGGGCCACGTGGCTTCTTGCCGAGCTCTGCTTCCTTCACGATTGCGGGCTTGGCCGATTCGCCGGAGATCAACCGCGCGGACGCGAGATTGAGAACGGGATGCACGGTGTCGCCGATGACGACGAACATCGCTCCGGAATCCTTGCCGACGACGATCTTGTTGTCGGCAATCTTGTCCTGCGGTCGGATCAGCGCAAGCACTAGACACGCAGCGAGACCGATCGTCGTCACGATTCCACCCACGACCATTGCCCTCGTTTGCGAGCGCATCGGGTCTCCGAGCATGCGTACATCACGGCGGACGAGCGCATGCTCCATCCGCCGAACCAAAAATCTATAGCCGCTGACCTGCAGACGCGTAGTCGGCTGTGCCGGCATCTTTCCTCCCCCGAGCCGTCCCCACCTTCGCGTGACACAGTACAGTTTCGCCAAAGCATGTTCGCAGCGTTGTGCCGACGGCGCCGTATCCATACCGGCCGTCAGCACCGATACGAACTCCTCGGGGGAGCAATGTTGGATCTATCGGGGGCCGTACCAGGTCCATTTCTCGGCAAGGTCGCACTCGGCGATCTTCTCGTCGCACAGGGTGTCGGCCTGATCGTCGGCGTGCTCACGGTGCCGTTCGGAACGCCGATTCTGTATGCGATCGCAGTGGCGGTCGGGGTAGCGGCGGTACTGCTCGTTCGCGTCGCGGGCCGCTCGTTGGTGCAGTGGGCGTCGACACTGGTGCGGCGGATGGTCGGCGCCGACTATGCGATCGGCCGGACCGTCGACTTTCGAGCTCCGTCCGGACGATCACTGGGGCTCTACTGGGACGGCACGAAGGTTGTCGCCGTCGTTGCGGTCCTCCCGCAGCGCGGTGGACTGACGACGATCACTAAGGACGCCTTCGTCTCGACCCATCGGCTTCCCATTTCCGAACTGGCCCAATGCCTCTCGCAGCACGACATCACCCTCGACGGTATCGACGTGATCAGCCACGGCCACCGCACCAGATCGGGAACACCGGCGGGCGGGGTGTACGAACAGCTGATCGGGCCGCTACCCGCCGTCGCCGTTCGCAATGTGTGGTTGGCGGTCAGGCTCGACGCGGAGAAGAGCGCAGACGCTGTCGCACGACGCGGCGGGGGAACCGAAGGCGCATCACGCGCAGTGACAACGGCGACGCAGCGAATCGTTCGCGCACTCGACGACGCAGGCTGCCGGTCACGCATCCTCACCGCTCCGGAGATTCGGGAAGCGGTGCTGAAGGTGACGGCGGGAGCTGATCCGGCGGCCTTGCGAGACAGCTGGAAGTTCGCGCGTGTGGGATCGGACGTCAACATCGGTTCTGCGATCGATCCGAACCGGCTCGGCTCCGACCTGCTGGCAAAGCTGTGGGTCACTCCGTCGCGAGGCACCACGGTCGCCGTCCGGCTACGGCCCGGCTCCGCCCCTGGGACTGTTGCGGTCGGCGCGGGGTGGCGACTGACCTCGCGCGAACTCGGAGACCAGGTCAGGTTCCGCGGCTCGGTGTCGATGAACGGCCGCCATCGCGAGGGTCTGCTGTCGCATCTGCCGATCGCCGTCTCCGGACTCGACGATGCCATCGACGTTGCGGAGTTCCCTGTCGAGGACGTCGACAGGCTGCATCTTCCGTCGTCGGGATGTGGGCAGCTCATCGGGTCGGACAGTCAGGGTCAGGGCGTCGCGACGCGGGTGGTCGGTTCCGGTATCTCGACTGTGCACGTAGCCGGAGAGTTGTATTTGGCGCAGCAGCTGGTGTTCCGCGCACTTGCGGTCGGGGCGAGTGTGCTCGTCCGCACGGATCGACCCCATGCGTGGGAGAACCTGGTCGGGGCGATTGCCAACCCCGATCGGCTGTCGATCGCGGGCGAACCGAATCACTCCAACGCCGGATTCACGGCGACCGTCGTGGACGGCGACGTCGCGCCCGCTCCACACGCAGGCGTGACAACGATCTACCTAGCCGATCGCCGTCGTGGACTGCCGGACAACGATGCCGACGTCCTCATCGTTCAGCCAGGGAGCAGCGGTTCGGTGGTTGTACTCGAGACCGGCAGCACAAGTGTCGAACTGTCGCTGGTGTCGATCGCCCGCGAGACCGCATTCATCGGCAGGCCGCGGTCGACGCATTTCGCGGATCAGCCCGGGTAGGGCTCCACCGTTCGAGCGGCACGCAACATCGTTGCCCACCAAGCCAATTGCGCGAGCAACCGGGCAGCTGCGTCGAATGCGGCATCGATAAGTTCTCCGTCGGCATCGAAGGCCTTGCGAACCTGGTGCAGGCTGACGGTCTCGCGGATCGACACCATATGCAATTCGGCAACAACGAGGCGGAGTTGCTCGGTCGCGCGCAGACCGCCGGACATTCCGCCGTAGGACACGAAACCGACCGGCTTGGCTCGCCATTCGAATTTCGCGTTGTCGAACGCGGTCTTCAACGCACCCGGGTAGCCGTGGTTGTACTCGGGTGTGACGACGACGAAAGCGTCGGCGGCGTCGAGGCGCCCTCGAAATGCTTCGACATGCGCGTCCACGACAAGGTTGTCTGGGAGTTCGGCTGTGGCGAGATCGAGCACTCCCACATCGAATTCGGTTGCCTCGCTTGCCTGTCGCAGAAACCACTCGGCGACCTTCGGGCCTTTCCGTCCTGCTCTGACGCTGCCGATGATGACTTCGAGTCGAAGCCTGCCGGGACCGGTCACACCGACATCTCGCCCATCTCGGACCATCCCGATGCATCGATCGTCTGGCTGATGATCTTCGGCGTCGACTCGAGCGCGGGCGGGAGTTGCGTCATCGCCGCCGCGAAATGTGCGCTCTGCACGTGTGCACCACCGGCGTCACCGTCGACGAATGCTTCGACGAGGACGAATTCGGTTGGGTCGTCGACACTTTGCGACCACTCGAACCACAGGTTGCCCCGCTCGGACCGCGTTGCGGCTGTGAATTCGGCGACCAGGTCGAGCCAACGATCTGCCCAATCCGGCTTCGTCTTGAACTTCACGACGATGAAGATCATCGTTATCCCCTCTGGTTCAACACAACTCGGGTTCTCGGCTTGCGTCGGAGCCCGCACCGGAGCGTTCGGACGATCCCGGGACTTCGCCGACTACCCGATGGTTCCATACCGCGAGACGGTTCGGCCATCGCCTGTGGAGAATCGCACCAGTCGAGCAGAACCGAGGCAGCGCGCGACATCCGAACGAGTTCGCTGACGGGTCCGCCGAGTTGCAGATCCCGATCGACCTGCGACGCGGTGAGGTGGCCACCGAGGTCCGGCACGTCGCCTGCACAGACCAGGATTTCGGCTGGACTGGAGCTGTGGCTGCCGACGAGGAGCAGCGTCTCGTCCTCGACCACACGGATCGGAACATCGTGTGTGCCTGCAACTCGGCCTACGAAGAGCGCGGTGTAGTCCAGATCGTCGGTCGGGTCGACGCGCGTGATCAGGCGGGCGTCGCGGTCCCCGAGCATCATCCGCACGTCGAGCACGCACCGGTCGGGTACTGCGGCATCCAACGGTGCAAGCACTACTCGCCGCGCGGTCCAACTGAATAACGCGTCGTCCTGTTCATCCATCGGCTCGTTCCTTCGCATTTGCGACCAGTTAGCTGACCGGGCGCATCTGGGGTTCGGAGCGAGCGGTGATCTTGGATGGCTACAGCACTGGAACTATCCCTCGACACTCGTTCGGACGAGCTCCCGAAACGTCAGGACCAGCGGTTCCCGCGCGCGGCCGCGTCGGTAGATAAGCGAGAAGGGCGCTTGGTAGCCGAACGACGCAGGCAACAGTGGGCGCAGGCGATCGCGGTCGACCCAGTAGTTCGCGTAGTGCTCGGGGAGGTAGCCGATATAGCCGCCCGACAGCACGAGCATCAGCTGCGCTTCCATGTTCTCGACCGTCGCCGACCGTTGTGTGAAGCCCTGGCGGGCAAGTTCGGCCTCGCTCCAATAGCCGCGCGTCACCATTCGTTGCTGGGTGATCACGTCCGGCGGGATGCGTTTGTTGTCGAAGAGCGGATGCATGTCGCTGCAGTAGAGCCAGTGTTGTTCACGATGCAGCGCATGCGACAGCAGCCCGTTCATGGGCGATGCGAAAGCGCCGATAGCGACGTCGATGCGGTCGTCGAGCACGCCGACCTGCAGTTCGTGGGGCGCCTGGATCTTCAGGTCGAGGTAGACGCCGGGATGCTCTCTGCTGAATTCGCCGATGACGTCGGCGAGCGGCAGCGTCGAGTCGGTGACGGTCGAATCGAGCACGCCGATGGTCAAGGTGCCGCGGAGCTCGCCCTGCAGCGCCGTTCCATACCGAGCGAAACCTTCGAGTTCGCCGAGAATGCGCAAGCATTCCGCGTGGTAGAGCTCGCCTTTGCTGGTCAGGCTGAACCCGCTTCGCCCTCGATGACAGAGCACGATGCCGAGCTGACGTTCGAGCTGGCTCATGTATGTGCTGATCGCGGATGCCGAGAGGCCGAGCTCCTGCTGCGCGGGCGCGAAGCCCTGATGCCGCACCACACCGTCGAAGATCTGCAGCAGTTTGAGATCGGGCAGCGAGTTGCGCATGGCGTTCCCGTCGGCAGGGTTCGAGGGCGATACATCAGAAAAATCTGATGTGATTATTTATATCACGTGATTTAAAACACGGCAATCTCGTCCTATGGTTCCAGTCTCAGCAACGATCTACCGAAGGACCACCATGGACATCTCGATCATCCTGATCTACCTAGCCGCAATGCTGATCTTCGGCTGGTGGGGCAAACGCAGAGCCAGCAACTCGAGCGAGTACCTCGTCGCGGGCCGGCGCCTCGGTGGCGTCCTCTACACATCCACCATGGCCGCAGTCGTCATCGGCGGAGCGTCCACGGTCGGCGGCGTCGGACTCGGTTACAAGTACGGAATCTCGGGCATGTGGCTCGTCGTCGCGATCGCATCGGGTGTACTGCTACTGAGTGTGCTGTTCGCGTCACGCATCCAGCGCCTCAAGGTCTACACCGTCTCGGGAATGCTGAAGCTGCGCTACGGCATCGACGCCACCGGCGCGTCCGGCATCGTCATGATGGCCTACACGCTGATGCTCACCGTCACGTCGACCATTGCGTACGCGACCATCTTCAACGTCCTCTTCGGTTTCGACCGCACACTGTCGGTCATCCTCGGCGGACTGATCGTCGTCGCATATTCGGCGATGGGCGGCATGTGGTCGATCACGCTCACCGACGTCGTCCAGTTCGTCATCAAGACCATCGGCATCTTCTTCCTGTTGCTCCCCTTCACCTGGTCCAAGGCAGGCGGCTACGACGGCATCAAGGAGCGCGTCGGTGATTCCGCGTTCAGCCTCGGCACCATCGGCACCGGAACGATCATCACCTTCTTCGTCGTCTACACCCTCGGCCTGCTCATCGGACAGGACATCTGGCAGCGCGTCTTCACAGCCAAGTCCCCCGAGGTCGCCCGGTGGGGTGGCGTCGCAGCCGGTGTCTACTGCCTGCTCTACGGCGTCGCAGGCGCACTGATCGGCCTCGCGGCATCGGCATTGATCCCGAACATCGGATCCAGTGACGACGTCTACGCCGACGTCGCCCTGCACGTACTGCCCATCGGCCTCAGCGGAGTCGTCCTCGCCGCCGCAGTCGCCGCCATGATGTCCACCGCATCCGGCGCCCTGATCGCAACGGCAACCGTTGCGCGCCAAGATGTTCTGCCCCTGCTTGCCAAGATGTTCGGTCGCACCCGTCCCGAACTCGACACAAGCGACCCCGAAGCCGATGTGCGTGGCAACCGCCTCTACGTGATCGCGATCGGACTCGTCAGCATCGTCCTCGCCGCGCTGATCAACGACATCGTCTCCGCACTCACCATCGCCTACGACATCCTCGTCGGCGGATTGCTGGTACCGATCCTCGGCGGCCTGCTCTGGAAGCGCGCAACCGGCGCGGGCGCGATGGCCGCAATGGCGGTCGGCACGATCGGGACACTGGTCACGATGTGGGTCGTCGGCGATGTGCTTGCCAACGAACCGGTGTACGTCGGCCTGATCAGCGCAGCGATCGTGTTCGTCGCGGTCAGCCTCTTGACCAAGCCCACCCCGGCACATGTGATGGCGATCTGGATCGCCCGCTCCTCGGGCAAAGCGGAGTCAGAGCCGGAACGTGAGCTCTCCCCGATAGCCTGAGGTCCTACGGCCTCGTGAGTCCTTTCGGAGGGCCTGACCTCCGAAAGGACTCACGAGCGGCGTAGCCGCCTAGACCAAAAGTGGAGGTAGACCGTGCCGAAGATCGTCGACCACGACGAGCGCAGACTGGCACTCGCCGATGCCGTCCTGGCGCTCATCGCCCGGGACGGCATCGGTGCTGTAACAACCCGCGCCGTTGCCGAGGAAAGCGGTTGGTCGACCGGAGTCTTGAACCACTACTTCAACTCTCGGCACGATCTGCTGCTCGCGGCACTGCGTCGCGCTGCCGACACCCAGGGCGAGCTCTACCGTTCGATACTCGACGCACCCGACGTCGAGGCGATCGAAAAGCTGCGCAGAATCACCGCCAGCGTGCTGCCGCTCGACAAGCGCAGGCTCGCGATGACGCGGGTGTTCCTGTTCTTCTACGCCGAAGGTGCAGCCGCAGAGTCTGCACGCACCGAAATCGCAGGATTTATGACGCGATGGCGTGCCGTCGTCGGCGAAACGGTACGCGCTGCTCAGGCAGAGGGCGCACTGACCGACGACGTCGACGCAGACACCGTCACCATCCAACTCGTAGCTCTCACAGACGGTTTGGCGATGCAATCGATCCTGGACCCGGTCGCGATGAGGGCGATCGGAGCCAAGGACGCGGTCGCCCGCATCGTCGACACCGCGTTGCAGCGTGCTACCGTCCCAACCTGATCGGATCTTCCATGCGTCAGAGCGTCGTTGTTCTCGACAGCTTCATACCGGTCGCCGACCTGTCCGCGGCACTCGAGGTCGGCGGACTTGACGTCGAGGTTGTCGCCGCGACCGAAATCCCCTCCGGCGCAGGCATCGTTGCGTTGCTGGTCGGTCCGGAGACGGTCGGACTCGACGATCGGCACCTCGCAGCCCTACCTGACCTTCGTCTGCTCGCAGCGACCTCGGCGGGTTACGACCATCTACCGGTCGACGCTGCCGTCGGGCGCGGGATTCGCGTGACGCGCGCGGTCGACTACTGCACCGATGAGGTCGCCGACCATGCCCTCGCGCTCTCGGTTGGCTTGTTGCGCTCGACGGCGAGGTTGGATGCGGCTGTCCACGCCGGAGAATGGGATGTCGTGGCATCGCCGCCACGACGAATCGCGGGAACTGTGTTGGGACTGTTCGGGTTCGGGCTCATCGGCCACGCGTTTGCACTTCGTGCGCACGCGCTCGGGATGACGGTCCTTGCGAGCGGACGATCGCTGGCCGGCCGAGTGCCCGAGTGGGTGGAGGTCGTCGAATGGGACGAACTGCTACAGCGCTCCGACGTCCTGAGCCTGCACGTTCCGCTGACGGACGACACGGCCGGAATCGTCGATGCAGCGGCGCTGCGACGGATGCGCCGCGGTTCGTATTTGATCAACGTGTCGCGAGGTGGACTGGTCGATCACGACGCACTCGGCGCTGCTCTTCGTCACGGCCGATTGGCTGGAGCCGCAATCGATGTGCTGCCGACCGAGCCGCCGGACCAAGAGGATCCCATCCTGGCGATCCCCAACCTCGTCATCACCCCACACGCGGCGTGGTACTCCCCCGACGTAGCGTCGCGCCTGGCCCGTCAATCGGCGGACAACTTGCTCGCCGTACTAGAGGGACGTACCCCTAAAGGCGTTGTGGGCTAACAGAAAACGTGTGATTCCTCCCGGAATCCGGAGGAATCACAGAGTTTCTAGTCCTTGTAATCGGGCTGCGTGCGATCGAGCAGCCGCAGCAACGCGGCCCATGCCATGTCGTAGGCGTGATCGTCGGTGAAGTCGTCGGTCACCTCACCTGCGAACTGCTTGGCGGTGTACTCGGCGATCTCGTGGCTCGGCACCCGCAGTTCACCGCCGGCCTGTGCGGCGATCTGGATGTCGCATGCCTTCTCCAGGTAGAACATCCGAAGGAACGCCTCCGACGGTGTTGTACCGAGCGTCAGCATGCCGTGGTTGCGCAGGATCAGAGCCGGGTGGGCGCCGAGGTCCGCGACGAGGCGTTCCCGCTCGGCGGTGTTGAGTGCGATTCCTTCGTAGTCGTGGTAGGCGACACGGTTGTAGAACTCCATCGAAATCTGGTTCAGCGGAAGCAAACCCGCTTCCTGCGCAGCAACAGCACAGCCAGCTTTCGTGTGGGTGTGCAACACGCAGTGGGCGTCTTCGCGTGCCTCGTGGATGGCGCCGTGAATGACGAATCCCGCTGGGTTGACGCGATATTCGGACGGCTCGACAAGTTCACCGTCGAGACCGATCTTGACGAGGTTGGACGCCGTGATCTCTTCGAACAGCAGCCCGTACGGGTTGATCAGGAAGTGATGCTCCGGCCCTGGGATCCGTACCGACACATGGGTGAAGATGAGGTCGGTCATCTTGAAGTGCGCGAGCAGCCGGTAGACCGCCGCTAGTTCGCGTCGAAGCTCCGCCTCGGTCTTCACGGTTTCGAGCGTCGATGCGGTCATGTGCGGATCTCCTTGCGTGCGTTGTAACTGAGCTGGAAAGCTTTTCGTCTTTAAATATATCAACTGATTTAAATACATGCTAGTGTCTTGTGTAAGAGATTTCACACTGTCGAGTGGCAAGAAGGCGGAAGCAAGCATGACCAACAGCCGTGCATCGTACGAGGTTCCGAGGATCACCGAAGGCGGCCGCGTAGGCCCCGTCGACTCGTCGTTGGTACCCCGATTCTGCGGTCCCGCGACGTTCGCCAGGCTGCCAACACTCGCCGAGATCGACAAGACCGACGTCGCGGTCCTCGGCGTCCCGTTCGACAGTGGTGTGTCCTACCGCCCGGGCGCACGGTTCGGTCCGTCGGCTATTCGTGAGGCCAGTCGCCTACTGCGGCCATACAACCCGGCCGTCGACGTGTCGCCGTTCGCTGCCCTTCAGGTCGCCGACGCCGGCGACGTCGCGCTCAACCCGTTCAACATCAACGAGGCCATCGAGACCCTCGAAGGTGCGTCCGGAGTATTCGCCAAGGACAACACGAAGCTCGTCTGCATCGGCGGCGATCACACCATCGCACTGCCACTGCTGCGGTCTGTCGCGTCGGTCCACGGACCGGTTGCGTTGCTGCACTTCGACGCTCACCTCGACACCTGGGACACCTACTTCGGCGCCGAGTACACCCACGGCACACCGTTCCGTCGCGCTGTCGAAGAGGGCATCGTCGACACGGAAGCACTCGCGCACGTCGGCACCCGCGGACCGCTGTACGGCAAGAAGGACCTCGAGGACGACCGCAGGTTCGGGTTCGGCATCTACACCTCGGCCGATGTGTTCCGTCGCGGCGTCGACGAGATCGTCGACGCATTGCGCGACCGCATCGGCAACCGACCGCTGTACGTCTCGATCGACATCGACGTACTCGACCCCGCACACGCGCCCGGCACGGGAACTCCCGAGGCCGGCGGCATGACGAGCCGTGAACTCCTCGAAATCCTGCGCGGTCTGCGGAAGCTGAACCTAGTCGGCGCCGACGTCGTCGAGGTCGCGCCGGCCTACGATCACGCCGAAATCACCAGCGTCGCAGCATCACATCTCGCCTACGAGTTCATTTCCTGGTACGCCGGAAACGCCTAGGCAGCAAGCTGCTCGTGAGTCCTTTCGGAGGGCCCAACCTCCGAAAGGACTCACGAGGCGCGAAGCGCCCTATCGCGGGACTACGACCACCGGCACCGGCGAATGCCGCACTATCTTCGCTGCCCGCGAGCCGAGGAACACCAGCTTGATCGGGCCCGACTTGCTTGACCCGATCGTCAGCACATCGCCGTCGACCCAGTCCACGTCGTCGAGCGCTTCTGCCCAGGTTCTGCCATGTCCCACAACGGATTCTGCCGTGTCGGGAACCTCCGGCAGCGCAGCTACCCTGCGCAGCGCCGCATCGGAGTCACGTTGCACCGCCTCTGCCCATTCCGAGACGACGGGCGAGTCTCCCTCGGACCCGAGACTCGTCGAGTACGGCGTCGGGCCACGCACAGCGAACGCCGCGAGACGCAACGTCGCACCGACCCGCGCCGCAACTGCTGCCGCGGCCAACACCATCTCGTCCTGATCGGGCGAACCGTTGTATGCCGCCGTCACCCGCTCGACTTTCGCCGCGCCGCGGACTCGAAATCCTCGTGGCGCCAACGCAACCGGCACGTGTGAGCTGTAGAGCAGCCGTGACGTGACGCTGCCGAGCGCGACGTGTCCGAACACGCCCGCCGACGACGAACCGAGCACGATCATGGACGCGGACCGCTCTTGCGACAGCTCGAGCAGGCCGGACGATGTCGAACGTGCGTCGTGCACAACGTATTCGGCTTCGATATCGGCAGGCATGATCTTTCGCGCAGCGTCCAGCGCGGCACTCGCCTCGCCGTGCGCGTAGCGCCGATACTCCTCGTCGACACGCGCAGCACTCGGCAGCGGCGCCGCGGGAGTCACCGAGCAGACAACGACATCCTCACCGGCCGACCGCGCGAGCATGGCGGCCAGATGAATGATGGCTTTGCTTTTGCCATCCGGTGAGTAGCCGACGATCAGCGTCATAGCTCGTCCTTCGCGTTCGTCCCTGCGGCATCCGCCTTCTCTAGGTAGGAGTGCGACCTGCCGTACGCGAGATACCAGCCGAGCGCGATCGCCACCCAGACGAGGAACACGTAGACGGTCACGGGCCGAAGATCTTTGATGATCCAGATGCAACCGATGATCGACAAGATCGGCGTCACCGGATAGCCGGGCACCTTGAAGCTTCGTTTCAGGTCGGGCGCAATACGCCGCAGCACCATCACGCCGATCGACACCACGAGGAACGCAACGAGAGTGCCGATGCTCGTCATCTCGGCAAGGAAGTTGATCGGGATGAAACCTGCGAGCACGCTGATCACGGCACACACGATGATCGTGTTGGGAATCGGCGTCAACGTGCGCGGATTGACCTTGTGGAACACCTTCGGGATCATCCCGTCGCGCGACATGGCGAACAGGATGCGGGTCTGACCGTAGATCACGACGAGGGTGACGCTGAAGATCGAGACGACGGCACCGGCGGCCAAGACTGTTCCCGGCCACGACGAGCCCGTCACGTTTTCGAGTATCGCGGCGAGTCCCGCTTCCTGGTCCTGGAACTGATCTGCAGGCTGCGCGCCGATTGCGACGGCGACCACCGCGATATAAACGCCGGTGACGGCGACGAGCGAGATCAGGATTGCCAACGGCAGGTTGCGGCGCGGATTCTTTACTTCTTCACCGGCTGTGGAGACGGCGTCGAGACCGATGTAGGAGAAGAAGATGATGCCGGCGGCCGACATGATGCCGCTGAATCCGAACGGAGCGAAGTCGGCGAAGTGGTCGGTGTTCCAGCCTGCGATGCCGACGACGACGAACAGAGCGAGGATGCCGAGCTTGATGCCGACCATGATCGCGTTGATCTTGGCCGACTCGCTGGCACCTCGGACGAGCAGGACACCGCAGAGGCAGACGAGAACGACGGCGGGGAGATTGATGATGCCGCCCTGCTCCGGCGCCTGCGACAGTGCGTCTGGAATACGGACGCTGAACAGATTGTCGAGCAGCTGGTTGAGGTACTGCGACCAACCGACCGAAACGGCTGCCGCCGAGACGCCGTACTCCAGCAACAAGCACGCCCCGACCGCGACTGCGGGCATCTCGCCGAGCGTCGCGTAGGTGTAGGAATACGACGAGCCCGAGACGGGGACCGCGCCGGCGAGTTCGGCGTAACAGATGGCAGTGAGGCCTGCCACGATGCCTGCCACGACGAACGAGATCAGCGTCGCGGGTCCGGCGACGGGAACTGCCTGCGACAGGATGATGAAGATGCCGGTGCCGATGGTGGCACCGATACCGAACATCGAAAGCTGTGCGAGTCCGATTGTTCTGGCGAGTTCGCCCTTGCCTGTATCTGCACCGGTCTCGTCCTGTATCAGTCGGACCGGCTTGCGGCGCCGTGCTTGTTGTAATAGCGACGACATCGCCGTACTCCTCGGAATTTGCCCTGATGAAACCTAAGTGTCCTAAGGATGCACGCTTGTGTCCCTCGACACAATGGGCACGGGAAAGAAACTCGTAAAATTCCCAAAGCGGTGTGTTACGAGGCGAATTCGCCGCGCGAACCTACCGTTCGGTAACCCCGGCACGACCCTCGGAGACAAGCCGAACGACGTCTCCAGCAACACCCCACGACGTGGTGACACCGGCGCCGCCGTGTCCGTAGCTGTGCACCACACGACGCCCTGCATGCTCACCGACGTCGAGGCGGACCTCATCGCGACCGGGACGCAGTCCAACGACGTCGGCAAGGACTGCGGCGTCGGCGAGCCTCGGTTCGAGCTTGCTCGCGGCGGCCAGAATCGACTGCGCAACAGTGGAATCCGGCGTCCGATCGGTCTCCCCGGGTTCGTTCGTACCGCCGCAGATCACGTCGTCGGCTCGCGGGATCACGTACGTGCACCCCCGCGCGTTGTCCTCGTCTATGTACCACCGCGTCAGACCAGGATTGGCAACGCGAACGATCTGGCCGCGTACAGGCACCAAGCGGGTGTCGCCAGTCAGCGCGCCCGCCACAAGGCCTGCTGCGACGACGATCGGGCAATCTCCATGTCCGACATCGTCCAAGGACTCCAGTGAACGCCACTCGAACGCCACACCCTCGCGCACACACTCACCGAGCAGCCACTCGAGATAGATCGGCATCACGATCACCGGCACAGTGCAGACCTCACCGGAGACGGCGCCGTCGACGAGTTCGTCGGGTCGCGCAGCGCGAGCAGCGACCACATCCCCGGCCCACCACGCCGTCCGACCCGGCACCCGTTGCAGCACAACGCCTTCCCGCTTTGCGACGCCCGTGTCGGGATCGGCGGCCAATTCGGTGAACCTGGCGAGCGATTCCACCGACCAACGCAGCACGAGGTCTTTCGGATACGCGTCGTAGGGCTCCCAGATCGCGGCGGCGATCGCGGACACCGTGTCGGCGGGCAACCTGTCGGCGACGACGGTGTCTCGCACACCCGACTGCGCCAACGCAAGTGCGGACGTCAGCCCGATGACGCCCGCGCCGACCACAACGACATCGGCCACGTCAGGCGCTGTCACGGTTCCAACTCGATCGGCGCGATGTCGTCGTACACGTCGCCGGGGCCCGGATTGCCTTCCGGGGTACGCCCACCGAAGTGGTTCATCACTCCCCACACCGCGTTCAGCGCCGTCTGCACGGCACCTTCGGCCCACCCCGCGGTCCACGACACGTCGTCGCCCGCCATGAAGAACCCACGGAACTCGGGCGGTAGCCGATCTTGCATGAAGTGCCCGTAGAGGCGCTGCTGATAGCGGTAGTGCCCAGGCAGATTCGCCTTGAACGCTCCCATGAAGTCGCGTTCGGTCTCCCATGACAACGTCACCGGTGACGCTATGACGTGGCTGCGGATGTCGACGTTCGGGTAGATCTCCGCGAGCGACTTCAGCATCAGATCCATCCGCTCGGTCGCATCGAGTGGGAGCAGTTTCAACGAATCGTCCGCCCACGTGTACGACAGGCAGATGAGCCCTGGTTTGTCGTCGCCGAAATCGAGCAGGTAGGTGCCACGATTCATCCGGTCGGTGAGCGTCATGCTCATCACCTCGCGGCCGGTTTCCGGATCGATGTCCTTCCAGAACGGCCGATCGACGAGCACGAACACCTTGGACGATCCCATGTAGTGGGTGCGCTCGATCGCCGTCCAGTGGTCGATCGGAATGAGGCGCTCGTCGGACCGGATCGTGTTGAGCAACATCCAACCCTGACCGGTGAACACAACCGACGGGAACGTGTCGATTCGTCCGGACTTGTCGGTGACGGTGAAGTTGTCCGGGTGGGTACGACGCAGATCCATGACGCGCGGGCGCGGCACACCACCGTCGTGCAACGACTGCACCGACGTACCGGCGGGCCAATGTGCGGCACCCTCGACGGGGGTGCTCCACAGCCGCACCGGAAGTTGCTGCGAGCCACCGTCGATACCTTGGTGGTGGTCGTCGGCCGCGGTGCAGGTCACGCGCAGGATTTCGAGTATGGAGTTCGGGAAGTCGGTATCCCAGCCGCCGGTGCCGAACCCGACCTGACCGAAGATCTCACGGAGTGCGAAACGAGCGAATGCGTCGGACTGACAGAGGAATCCGTAGAACGTGACATCGTCGTAGCGCTTGACGAGATCGCCCCAGATCGCCTTTATCGCAGGCACATCGCGTTTACGGATCGCGTCTGTGAGCGCCTTCGCTTCGGCGTGCTCGTCGAGAGTCCGAGCCCACGCGTCGGCGACTTCACGATAGATGTCGGGGAGGTCGTCGATGGTCCTGGCAAAATGCTTGTCGCCCTTGAGATCGACGACAGTGCTCGACGTCGCGTCGGCAAGTGGGTTCGGGAACGGCGTCGTCGACAGACCCATCTCGTCGAGGTAGTGGAACAGGGTCGTCGACGACGGTGGGAAGCGCATCGAGCCCATCTCGGCAGTGACGCCAGGGTGGCCCTCGAACTCGACCGATCGCATCCGGCCGCCGATCTGATCCGCCTCGTACAGCACGGGACGCAGTCCCATACGCAGCAATTCGCGCGCGATGAGCGTTCCCGACAACCCACCGCCGATCACTGCCACGCGGGTGCCGTACGCCTCCGGGGGCACCGAGCCGATACCCGCCGGGTTCTTCACGTAGTCGTCGTAGGCAAACGGGAAGTCCGGCCCGAACATCGTGAGGGGCGGCAACTCGCTGTTGTCGTGTAAGCCCTCTGGTCCGATCGGGATGGTCATCCGTTGCTCCTAGTTTCTTCGTGCTCGCGCGATGACGCGAGAGGTCCGTAGAGGTCGCTCCGCCGATCGGGCAGATGCGTATTGATGGTGCGCCCCGATGTCAGTGCGGCGGGGTCGAATTCGGCAATCAGCAGTTCCTCGGCGGCGCCGGCGCGCACCAGGTCGGCGCCGTCCGGGCCGATCGCGCAACTGAGCCCGCAGTAGCTGAGTTCGTTCTCGACATCACACCGGTTGACGTAGGCGACGAATAATTGGTTCTCGTAAGCCCGGGCCGGCACCAGGATCCGGCTGACGACCTCGAACGGCGCCATCAAACCCGTTGGCACAAGCAGCACATCGGTTCCGGCGTCGGCATGAGCGCGCGCCACCTCGGGGAATTCGATGTCGTAACAGATCGCGAGCCCGCAGGTGAGATCGCCAAGCCGAAACTGCGTGACCAAGTCCTCGCCCTGGACGAAGAGTCCGCGGTCGAGATCGCCGTAGAGATGGGTCTTGCGATGCCGTGCGATGCGCGCTCCATCGGGACCGACAACGGCAACCGTGTTGTAGTTGCCTGCCTCGACAGTCTCCGGATAGCCGTAAACGATTGCGATGGAATGCTTTCGGGCGATCTCCGCGATTGCGTCGAACAGGGGTCCGTCGGCGGGTTCGGCTCGCTCGGCGGACAGTTCGCCGATGTTGTAGCCGGTGGCCGACATTTCCGGTGTCACCAGGATGTCGGCGCCGGCCGCAGCAGCACGGGCCGCGGCCGCTGCAATCGCTGCAACATTTGCCTCGACATCGCCTGGCGCGTGTGGCCCCTGATACAGGGCCGTGCGCATCACTGCGCTGCCCGTCGACGATGGGCGGGTGATGGACGCACTTACTCCCTGCTTTCGACCGTCGATAGTGACGATCAGGCCGGTCACGATGTGATTGACGTCTATCTTGAGAGCCTACGACACCTCCTGTCAACCCTTGTGTCCTATAAGGCCACACGAAGGTCTGGAACTACTCGCGAGTAGGTAAGACCTGCGCGAAAACCCTTGCCACATCCAGGACACAAGAGTTGACTAATGCACAACTTCACGCGCACCGACCATCGAAAGGGTGGCACCATGTCAGCCGACCAGCAACGCAACTTCATCGGTCCGGTCGATGCATCGCGAGTTCCTCGCTACTGCGGACCCGAGACGTTCGCGCGACTCCCCCGCGCCGACGAGGTTTCGCGCCCGGACGTTCTCGTCGTCGGCATTCCCTTCGACTCGGGTGTCAGCTACCGACCGGGTGCGCGCTTCGGTCCAAGCCACATTCGTGCGTCGTCGAAACTGCTGCGGCCGTACAACCCGGCGCAGGACGTCCACCCGTTCGGCGTTCAGCAGGTCGCCGACGCCGGCGACATCGCGGTCAATCCGTTCGATCTGAACGAGGCAATCTCGACGATCGCCAGCGAGTCCGAGGCGCTGCAGGCCGACGGATCGACGCTCGTGACGCTCGGCGGCGACCACACGATCGCGTTGCCGCTGCTGCGCACACTGCACCGGATGCACGGCCCGATCTCGGTGTTGCACTTCGACGCCCACCTCGACACGTGGGACACCTACTTCGGCGCGCCCTACACCCACGGCACTCCGTTTCGTCGGGCGAGCGAAGAAGGCCTGCTCGACCTCGAGCACTGCCAGCACATGGGCATTCGCGGACCGCTCTACTCCGCGGCAGATCTGGAGGACGACACAGCGCTCGGATTCCAGATCGTCCGGGCCGACGACTACGAGGTCGACGGGGTTCGCGGAGCGGTCGATCGGATGCGGGCACGCCTCGGCGACGGACCCGTCTACGTCTCGATCGACATCGACGTGCTCGATCCGGCACACGCACCCGGAACCGGTACTCCCGAAGCGGGCGGCCTGACGAGTCGCGAACTGCTCAACACGTTGCGCGGATTGAAAGGCCTCAACGTCGTCGGCGCCGACATCGTCGAGGTCGCTCCGGTGTACGACCACGCCGAGATCACCGGTGTCGCCGCGTCACACGTTGCGTACGAACTGATTTCGATACTGGCGGCCAACCGGGCCTAGGCCCGGTAGCCCGAATGTGGCAGCGCCGGGCAGATCATCCACAGCACGGTCGTCATCGGTTCGCCCTTCGGCACCGAAAACGCGCGTGGCGAGGCCGGATCGAAGGTCAGCGCATCACCCTGCCCGAGTACGACGACACCGTCGGAGAAGCTGACCTCCAGACGACCACCGACGACGAACACGAACTCGACCTCACCGGGCAGCGGATACGGTTCGGCACCGCTACCTCCGCCGGGTTCGATCTTGGAGAGCAGTACCTGAACACGCCGCTCGGATTGCGGCGTCAGCAGGAACTCGGCAATGTCATGACCGCCGAACCCGATCGCCGGGTACTCCCCCGCGCGTACGACGCTGCGGGTCGCGGAAGTCTCGAACAGATTCGACAGCGGAATCGTGAGCGCTTCGCTGATCCTGAGCAACGCCGCGACCGACGCAGTCGACTTGCCTCGCTCGACCTTCGACAGAAAGCTCTTGGTGAGTCCGCTTGCCTCTGCGAGAGATTCGATCGTCATCCGTTGCGCCTTGCGGACGGCACGGATGCGTAGGCCGACAGCTGTGGACGGATCGGGATCACGATCCTTGTGTCCAGACACCGCCATTCGACCTCCAACTGACATCTACATCTATTGCTCGAATAGTACCCACGCCTGACCTGCTACCAGGCCGACCACGTCAAGCCCCGCTGATCTTGTCCAAGCGCTGCAGTAGCTCGTGCGCCGCGAGCTCGACGTCTTTGTGCCGCCATTCGGCTGCTCGGTACACGCACGCGATCAACGCCGTGCGGTGCACTCTGCGAAAGTCGCCGAATACGAACGCGTATCGCGCCTTGGTCTCCTCCGTTGCGCCCTCGGTAAGGCCCAGACGCCATCCGGCGTAGTCGTCCCAGGAGTGCGATTCGAGAAAGTCGTTCTGCGCCTTGGCATTCGGCTGGACTTCGCCCCAGTCGCTATCAAGAACGTATTGCCGCGCATCGATCAGCCGCTCGGCGTGCGCCACCGCAGCTGTATTGACAGAGTATTCGGCCAAGTCACCGATTGTGCACCTGCCGACGCGGCCAGCGGGAGGAATGGCGCCGCCGATTCAGCTTCCTCGCGCCATGATGGCGAGCAGCAACTCGGCCCGCACGCGAGCGATGTCGAGGTTGCAGCCGAGCAGCGCCTCGGTCTGCGAGATGCGCTTACGCAGGGTGTGCCGATGGACTCCTGTTGCTGCGGCGGCGGATTCCCAGTGCCCGTTTGCCTCGAGGAAGGCGCGCAACGATGCCAGCAGTTCGGTGCCGTTGCTGCGGTCGTAGTCCTCGACGGGCGTCAGCATCGTGTCAGCGACCGCGTTGAGGATGCGCCGACTCGCATCGAACGACAGCAGGGCTTGCCCCGTCAGCGCCGAGAACTCCAGCGGTAGTCCACCTCGTTCGGCCGCGGACGCCGCAAGCTTGGCGTTGTCGACCGCGGCGACGACCTGGTCGACGGGATGCACACCGCTGACCCCGACCCGGATCAACTTGCGCACCGAGCTCGAGATCCCTGTCGACACCCGCCGCGCGAACGCTGCGTCTTCGCTACCCGGCAGCACCACGATCACCTGCCGGTCGTTGGACTGCATGAACAACGAGTGTCCCGCGCGGCTCATCGCCTCCTCCAGAGCCGCAGCAACGACTTTCGTCGCCGACGCGGTCTCACACGACGCAGCGAGGACCCGAATGTTGTTGCGCGAGTCTGCCGCCGCCGCAAGCTGGGCCCATGCTGGGGCAAGGTCGGCTTCGGTGCTCAGCAGCAGACCGAGCGCGTGGCTGTTCAGTTTGTTCTGCGCTGCCTGCAGCCTGGCAGGCTTCTCGAAATCGAGCGCGAGCAACGAGTTGGCATGTCCGAGCAGGATTTGATCGATGTGGCTGAGCGGCAATTTGCTCACCACAACCAAGTCGCCGTGGTCGTCGCTGCCGACACTGATGCGCTGATGGGTGATCGCGGCGCCCGTCTTGTCCAGCGACACACTGCTCGACGCCGTCGAGGTATCGCTCGCGAGCGCCTCCTTGATCTCGGCGAGCAACGCCGCATCCAGCGACTTCGGATGGCTCTCCACAACCCGGCCCGACGGGTCGAGCACAAGCACCTTCGACGCCAACGATCGCGCCAGTTCCCGAACGATGGCTTGCGCCCCTCCGAACACCACCGCTCGGGTCATCCGCGGCTGCGCACGCGAGGCCCGCAACACCGCGTCGTACTGCTGCTCGGCAAGGCGCGCGGTCACCCGCTTCACCACTGCCGCGAACGGCGTCCGCAGCGGCACCTCGAACAGCGGCAGACCGATCTCGTCGGCTGCCCGTACCAGATCGTCGGGGACGGTCGGGTGGGTCAGGCCGGTACCGAACCCGACCGCAGCGACGTTGCATGCGTCAAGTCCGCGGAGGTAGGCGACACGCTCCTCGGAGGTGTCGGCCAATCGAATTCCAGTGGTGAGCAACAACTCTCCGCCCGAGAGCCAGCGGAACGGGTTGGGCAGTTCGGTCGCGAGCGCCAGATTTATCTCGCGTTCGACGCCTGCCGAACCGCCTTTGAGCGCCAGCGCAAGATCGGACTGGCCGAGCACCCAGGCGACAGGAACGTTCACCATCCGAAGTGTACATATTGTCGAAGATCGATTGAAAGTTTGTCCATCTTGTCAAGTGATCATGTAAGTGACACAGAGCACACTAAGTCCAGAACGGTTCCAGACAACAACACGTCCCTGCGAGATGAACGGTGCATCATGCCGACCGCTGTGCTCGAGAACTACATCAACGGCGAATTTGTGGCCTCAAGCGCCACCGAAACCCTCGACCTGATCAACCCTGTCGACGAGTCTGTCGTCGGGCATGCTCCGATATCGAACGAAGCCGACGTGAAAGCAGCGGTCGACGCCGCGCAGCGGGCCTTCGAGGCCTGGAGCCGAACGACTCCGAACGAGCGCCAGAAGGCGTTGCTCAAACTTGCCGATGCGATCGACGCGCACACCGACGAACTGGTAGAAGCTCAGTGCCGCAATACCGGTCAGCCGAAGTCCGTGATCGCCGCCGAAGAGATCGCTGTCAGCGCAGACCAGGTTCGCTTCTTCGCAGGCGCCGCGCGCATCATCGAGGGCAAGTCGGCAGGCGAATTCATGGATGGCTTCACCTCCTACGTTCGCCGTGAACCGATAGGCATCGTCGGCCAGGTGACCCCGTGGAACTACCCGTTCATGATGGCCATCTGGAAGATCGGCCCAGCGCTGGCCGCAGGCAACACGATCGTTCTCAAACCCAGTGACACCACACCCGAAAGCACACTCGTGCTCGCGAGGCTCACGAAGGGAATCCTCCCCGACGGGGTCTTCAACGTCGTGCTCGGCAACGGCGGCACGGGTGCCGCGCTCGTCGGCCATCCCGCACTCGGTCTCGTGTCGATCACCGGCTCCGTCCGCGCGGGCATCGCCGTCGCCGTCTCCGCCGCACAGCAACTCAAGCGTGCGCACCTCGAACTCGGCGGCAAGGCACCGGCCGTCGTCTTCGCCGACGCCGACATCGACAAGGCCGCAAGTGGAATCGCGGAGGCCGCGTTCTTCAACGGCGGCCAGGACTGCACCGCGGCAACCCGCGTGCTCGTTCACGAATCGATTCACGATCAGCTCGTCGATGCGCTTGTCGAGAAGTCGAAGTCCTTGCAGCCAGGGCTACCCGATGATCCGGACTCGTTCTACGGTCCGCTCAACAACATCAACCACTTCACCGAAGTCACCAAGAAGGTCGATGCGATCCCCGCGCACGCAACGATCGTCACCGGTGGAAAGCGCTTGGGTGACAAAGGCTTCTTCTTCGCGCCGACCATCATCACCGGTGTCGACCAGAAGGATGACATCGTGCAGGAGGAGACCTTCGGACCGGTGTTGACGGTGCAACCGTTCACCGACGAAGCTCAGGCCATCCAGTACGCGAACGACGTGCGGTTCGGTCTCGCGTCGAGCGTCTGGACCAAGGACCACGCCACGGCCGAGCGACTGACGCGCGCACTCGATTTCGGCTGTGTGTGGATCAACTGCCACATCCCGCTCGTGGCAGAAATGCCGCACGGCGGTTTCAAGTATTCCGGGTACGGCAAAGACCTTTCGGCATACGGTGTCGAGGACTACACCCGGCTCAAGCACGTGATGAGCTCGCACGACTGACGAGCTCCACCTTTCGAATATCCATTCGCACAACACTTCTCCGGCAGGGAGCCTCCCGTGGCAGACACATTCCATCCGCTCGATCCGCTTACATCCGACGAGTTCGGCAGGACAGCAAGTCTGCTCAACGCTGCGCATGGCGTCGGTCCCGGATGGCGTTATGCCTCGATCGAACTCGTGGAACCGCCGAAAGCCGATGTCGCAGCCTTCGACCGCGACGGCACCGTGCCGGACCGCCGAGCCGTCGTCGTCTGCTTCGAACGCGCCGAGAACAAGACCTACAAGGCGGTCGTTTCGCTCACCAGCGGTTCGGTACTCGAGTGGAATCACATTCCTGGTGAACAGGCCAACTTCACCGTCGACGAATGGGTCGAGTGCGACGAAGCTCTACGCAATCACCCCGATGTCGTTGCGGCACTGGCTAAGCGTGGCGTCACCGACATGAGCATGGTGTTCATGGACACCTGGACCTACGGCGACGTCGTCATGCCGGAGAAGTACAAGGGCCGCAGGCTCGGCTGGTCCGACACCTGGGTGAAGGCTGCCGACGGTGCCAACCCCTACGCGGGTCCGGTCAACGGATTCCACTGCGTCATCGACGTCAACACCATGGAACTGCTCGAGATCGAAGACACGTTCACCGTCGACAAGCCGGAGATCATGGGCGAGTACGTTCCCCGCCACATCCCCGAGCGAATTCGCAATGCCAGCACCCGGGAACCGTTGCAGCCCCTCGAAATCACCCAACCTGAAGGTCCGTCGTTCACGCTGGAGGGCAACAAGCTCGAGTGGCAGAACTGGTCGCTACGCGTCGGGTTCAACTACCGCGAGGGTATGACCCTGCACGCGATCTCCTACAATGACAACGGCCGGGTCCGCCCGATCGCCAACCGACTGTCGTTCGCCGAGATGATGGTTCCCTACCGCGACCACTGCGACGATCATTACCGCAGAACAGCTTTCGACATCGGCGAGTGGGGCATCGGCTTCATGACAACCTCACTCGAACTCGGGTGCGACTGTCTCGGCGAAATTCGCTACCTCGATGCGGTACTGCACAACAGCAAGGGCGAGCCCTACACGATCAAGAACGCGATCTGCATCCACGAGGAGGACAACGCGGTCCTGTGGAAGCACGTCGACCACCACGCGGGTGCCGAAGTGCGGCGTATGCGTCGGCTCACCGTCTCGCTCCATGTCACGGTCGCGAACTACGAATACCTCACGTACTGGCGCTTCTATCAGGACGGCAACATCGAATGTGAGGTCCGCGCAACGGGAATCATGGTCGTAAGCCACTTCGACGAAGGTGGCACACATCCGCACGGCACGTTGGTCGACAACCGCACCTACGCGCCATACCACCAGCACTTCCTGGTCGCGCGGATGGACCTCGACGTCGACGGCACCGAAAACACCGTCTACGCAACGGAAACCGAAATCGTGCCGATGGGTCCGGACAATCCGTACGGATTGTCGCTGCGGCAGAAGAACACTCCGCTTCGGACCGAAGCCGAAGGTAAACAGGACTTCGACTGGAACAGCCAGCGGGCCTGGAAGGTCGTCAACGACAACACCAAGAACGGCATCGGTACCTCACCGGCATACAAGCTGGTGCCCGGCGCCGCGATACCTGCCATGTTCGATCCGAAGTCACCAGTCCTCGCCCGCTGCCGCGCGATCGAGCACACGCTGTGGGTCACGCCGAACTCCCCCGACGAACGCTGGCCCGCAGGCGAATTCGTGAATCAGAGCAAGGTCGACCACGGTCTGCCCGAGTGGACCGAAGCGAACCGCTCGATCGAGAACACCGACGTGGTGCTCTGGTACGTGTTCGGGATTCATCACATCACCCGACCCGAGGACTGGCCGATCATGCCGGTCGACACGGTGAACTTCTGGCTCAAACCGGTCGGCTTCTTCGATCGCAATCCATCGATCGACGTAGCGCCTACGCCCCCGAAGGCCTGCCATGCCGAGGGTGCGGACGGTGACCATCACCACCACTGACACCTGACGCTGTTCACCTTCACTCCTACCCCTCGACCCTGCTGCAGAATCGAAGAGCCCATGAGGTTAGTAGTCGCCTATCTCGCCACCCCCAGCGGCGAAGACGGACTCGCGCTCGGCGTCCGGCTGGCCCGAACTCTGAACGCCGCGTTGGATATCTGCATGGTGCTGCCGCCGGATCGACCGCTGGCGGAACTCATTCAATCCAACGCCAGCTACGACGACATGCTCGCCGAGCAAGCACAGAAATGGCTCGCAGCTGCGGTGGAGTCGGTGCCGGACGGCATCGAGGCGACGTCGCACCTCATCTTCAACGAGTCGTTCGCCGAAGGCCTGCTCGAAGAGGCGAACAAGATCGAGGCCGCCGCGATCGTGGTCGGTGCTGCCGGTGACGGGCTGATCGGGCGTCACTCGATCGGTTCGGTGACGAGCGACCTACTGCACTCGGCGAACGTGCCACTCGCCCTCGCCCCGCGCGGCGAACGGCATTCGAAGGTCACCGGGATCCGCGAGGTCACGTGTGCGATCGGCAGTCGGCCGGGTGCCGACCTGCTGCTCGACACCGCACTGCAAGCCAGTGAGGCGAGCGGCACCCCGCTGCGACTGGTGTCGTTGATCGCGTTGGACCCGTTGGAAGGGGTGCGACGCAGCGACGACACCGCCGATACCTTCCGCGAGCGCGCTGTGGTGCACGCGCACGAGAATCTCAAGATCGCGAAGTCCTATCTGCCGGAAGACTTCCCGGTGACATCGGTCATCACCGACGGCCCGACGGTCGAGGCAGCCGTCAACAAGCTCGAGTGGCACGACGGTGACCTGATCATGGTCGGCTCCAGCCGACTCGCTCAACCCCGCCGCCTGTTCCTCGGCTCCACCGCGGCGAAGATGCTGCGCGTCCTGCAGGTCCCGATGGTCGTGGTTCCGAAAGAGGAGCTCAAATGATCGACAACAGCGGTTCGACCACGCCTACGGCGACGCCTGCGGCGGAGGGACTCGTTTCCAAAGGTCTCGCGCCTGGCAAGATCGGCACCTTGTCCGGTGCCGTGCTGGGAATTTCCTCGGTTGCCCCCGGCTACACGCTGACGGCAAGCATCGGCTTGATCGTCGCGGCGGTCGGTCTGAAGATGCCTGCGATCCTGATCGCGGGCTTCATTCCGATGTTCCTAACCGCCTACGCCTATCGTGAGCTGAATTCCCGCGCACCCGACTGCGGTGCGTCGTTCACGTGGTCCACCAAGGCATTCGGCTCCTACATCGGCTGGATGTGCGGTTGGGGCATGGTGATGGCGACGATCATCGTCCTGTCCAACCTTGCGGCGATAGCCGTGGAGTTCTTCTACCTGTTCTTCGCGCGTATCTTCGACAACACCGACATCGCGGACCTTGCCGACAACAAGGGCATCAACATCGCAACAACGTTGGTGTTCATCGCCATCGCGACTCTGGTTGCGAGCCGGGGAATTACGACGAGCGAGCGCGTGCAGTACATCCTCGTCGGATTCCAGATGATCATCCTGCTTGCGTTCGCAGTCACTGCGTTCGTCCATGTCGGGATCGGCGATGCACCGGCAGATCTGAGTTTCGACATCGACTGGTTCAATCCGTTCACCGGACTTGCATTGAGCGCCTTCGTGATCGGCGTGACCGGATCGATCTTCGCGTTCTGGGGCTGGGACACGTGTCTCACGTTGGGTGAGGAATCGAAGGACCCGAAGAAGGTGCCCGGCCGCGCAGGACTGCTGTGTGTGTTGTCGATCCTGTTGACCTACTTGCTCATTGCGGTCGCCGTGATGATGTACGCGGGCGTTGGCGAAACCGACCTCGGGCTCGGCAACGAGGAGAACGCCGACAACGTCTTCGGCGCGCTGGCCGACCCCGTGCTCGGCCGCTGGGCGGGTCCGCTGCTGTTCCTCGCCGTGCTCGCGTCGTCGGTCGCAAGCCTGCAGACGACGTTCCTGCCTGCGGCCCGGACCATGCTTGCCATGGGTGCCTACGGTGCCTTCCCGAAAAAGTTCGCCGAGGTGAGTCCCCGGTTCCTGGTACCGACATTCAGCACCATCGTTGCCGGTGTCGTCACCGCGAGCTTCTACACCCTCGTCACCCTGCTTTCCGAGCGGACGTTGCTCGATACCATTGCGGCACTTGGCATCATGATCTGCTGGTACTACGGGATCACCGCCTTCGCGTGTGTCTGGTTCTTCCGCAGGGAGTTGTTCACCAGCGCGCGCAACATCGTGTTCAAGTTCCTGTTCCCGCTGCTCGGCGGACTCATGCTCGGCTCGGTGTTCGTCATCTCGGTTCGCGAGAGCATGGATCCCGAGAACGGCAGCGGCGCGGAGATCGGCGGCATCGGACTTGTGTTCTACATGGGCTTCGGCATCCTGCTACTCGGAGCCGTCCTGATGGTCGTGATGCGTTTCCGCAGCCCCGACTTCTTCCTCGGTCGGACGCTGACCCGCGA
Source organism: Antrihabitans spumae (assembly GCF_043944905.1). Classification (NCBI taxonomy): domain Bacteria; kingdom Bacillati; phylum Actinomycetota; class Actinomycetes; order Mycobacteriales; family Nocardiaceae; genus Antrihabitans; species Antrihabitans spumae. The sequence continues at coordinate 114,434 of NZ_JBIMSN010000062.1, read as the reverse complement.
CACGCCGCCGCTGGTGGAAGATGTTGCCCCGGAGTCGGTGGCCAAGCGGTAAGGGTCAGCCGGCCTCGCACGACTGCGCAAGCCAGCCCGCAACGAGCGTCCGGAGCCCGAATTCGAAGGCGGCATCCGCACGTTCGGGATTCGGTGTCGAGGTCGCCAATGCCGCGCGCATCGCGTCGTTGGCATCGGGCACGTCAGCCCACACTTCTTCGGGCGCCGCGAGATCCAGTGCGGATCCGAGGACGAAGCTGTCGAGCGTCGTGATGGCGGCCAGCACCTGCTCCGGCGCGAAGCCGCCGTCGGAAAACGCTTGTGCCAGTGCGTTGTACATCGCGAAGGCGACGCCGGTTCGGACGGTCTGCGACGTGAGGATCGGAATGAGACGCGGATGTTTGGCGTAGCTGCGGCGGTACTCCCGTGCCAGGCGCGCGACGGTGTCGCTCCAATTCTCGTCTTCCTCGCTCGCCACCGTGATCTCGGCCATCGCGCGCGATCGCATCAGCTCGATGATCTCGGCTCGGCCACTGACGTGGTTGTACAGCGAAGACGGGCGCACGCTCAGCTTCGCGGCGATGCCCGGCATCGTGAAGTCGCCAGTGCTGTCCACCGCCCGCAATGCGGCGTCGGTGATGATGCCCGCCGAGAGTATCGGCTGCGATGGCCGCGGCATCGGAAACCTCCAGGTCGTTCAAGTTGGGTCTTGCGTTGTGAACCTCCGCACACCATACTTAACGAATTGCATTCGTTTTATCCGACACCCGGATCGTCCAAGGAACACACCATGCAGACCATCACCGCCCTGACCCCGCCCGCGTCCCTCACTCGCGTGACGGAGACCGACCGGGTGCCATTGCGAGTCGGCGTCGTACAGCATCTCTGGCACGACGATGCCGAGTTGCTCGCGGCCGAATTGACCGACGCGATCGGCGAGGCTGCGAAGCTGGGCGCGAAGGTGGTCTTCCTCTCCGAGATCACTTTGAGCCGCTACCCGGCCGACGTCCCGGGTGGCCCGAACGCCAGCGCGACTGCCGAGGATCTGCTGACCGGCCCCACGTTCACCTTCGCAGCGAAAGCCGCGGCGACGCACAACATCGTCGTGCACACCTCGCTCTACGAGCGTGCGGATGCCGAGGACGGCCTCGGCTTCAACACCGCGATCCTCGTCTCGCCCACCGGAGAACTGTTGGCGCGCACCAGGAAGCTGCACATCCCGGTGACAGCGGGATACTACGAGGACACCTACTTCCGTGGTGGTCCTGCGACCGACGCTTACCCCGTGCACACCCCCGCTCAACTCGACGGTGCCAGGATCGGCATGCCGACCTGCTGGGACGAGTGGTTCCCCGAGGTCGCCCGGTTGTACTCCCTTGCAGGCGCGGAGATCCTGGTCTATCCAACGGCTATCGGGTCCGAACCCGACCATCCCGACTTCGACAGTCAGCCGCTCTGGCAGCAGGTGATCGTCGGCAACGGGATCGCCAACGGCACGTTTATGGTCGCGCCCAATCGCCACGGTTCCGAGGGTCTGATCACCTTCTACGGCTCGTCGTTCATCTCGGATCCGTACGGCCGCATCCTAGTTCAGGCACCCCGTGACGAATCTGCCGTACTGGTCGCAGATCTCGACCTGGCACAGCGACAGGATTGGCTGACGCTGTTCCCGTTCCTGATGACTCGGCGCCCCGACACCTACGCCGCGCTCACCGCACCGGTCGACACCGACGCACCGATCGGCGCGCAGTCATGAAATGGCGGATGCCTGCCGAAGGCGAACCACACGACCGCACCTGGATGGCGTTCCCGTCGACGGGCTACTCACTCGGCGACACGGCCGAGGAGCAGCACGAGGCCCGAAGCACCTGGGCCGCAGTCGCACACGCGATCGCGGAGTTCGAACCGGTGACCGTTGTCGTCGATCCGGCCGAGGTCGATTTCGCCGCCCGCTATCTGTCGAGCAGCATCGACACGATCGAGGCGCCACTCAACGACGCGTGGATGCGCGACATCGGACCGACGTTCGTGTTGTCGGACGACGGCGCAGTTGCCACGCTCGGCGCCGTCGACTGGGTGTTCAACGGGTGGGGTGCGCAGGATTGGGCGCAGTGGGATCTCGACTCGAAGATCGGCGCGTTCGTCACCGAGGCGTCCGGCGCTGTTGCGATCACATCCCCACTCGTCAACGAGGGCGGTGGAATTCAGGTCGACGGGGCGGGGACCGTTTTGGTCACCGAGACGGTTCAGCTCGATCCCGGCCGCAACCCGAACCTGTCCAAGGCCGACGTCGAGGCCGAGTTGGCACGCACGATCGGCGCGAAGAAGGTGATCTGGCTACCGTACGGATTGGCGCGCGACCAGGAACGGTTCGGAACCCGCGGGCACGTGGACATCGTCGCCGCGATCCCGTCACCCGGCGTCGTTCTCGTCCACGACCAGCTGGACGCCAGCCATCCCGATCACGCACGTGGACAACACATTGCGGACACACTCGCCGCGTCGACCGACGCAGCGGGCAACGAGTGGGACATCGTGCGAGTGCCGGCACCGAAAGAATTGCGTGACGAAGAGGGCTACGTCGACTACAGCTACATCAACCACCTCGTCGTGAACGGCGGCGTGGTCGCCTGCAGCTTCGGCGATCCGAACGACGACGTCGCTGCCGGGATTCTGTCGGACGTCTACCCAGGGCGAAAGGTGGTGACGGTCGACGCACGTGCACTGTTCGCGCGCGGTGGCGGAATCCATTGCATCACCCAGCATCAACCGAGTGCCGTCGTCCGGTGAATTCGGTGTTCAGCCGTGTCGCTGCCGCCTTCACGATTGCGGGGGCGGGTGCGCACGTTCTGCTTGCCGTGCTCTATCTCGGCGAATCATTCTTCGCAGCAGTGCTTCTCGGCGCGATGGCAGGCTGGTGCCTGCATTGTGGCCTGCATCTGTGGCGCGATGGGACTCCGCCGGTGTGGCGGCGAGCGGCCCTCGGCGGAGTCGGGATGATCGGACTGCACGTTGCGATGATGGCAACGGGCCCGAGCGGTTCGCTTGGCGGACATCAGCATTCGAACGCGACCGGCCACACCCCGATGGTCGCACTCGACGGACTTATGACGACTGCAATGGCCGCGGGAATCGTTGCCGAAGCAGTGCTGATTCTTGGAGTGCTGGTCATTGCATCCACCGCCACCTCGCTCGCCGATTCCGAACCTCACATACCTGATCAGGTATGTGAGGTCGGTAACCCATTGGCGACGTTGCAGCTGGATGCGGAAATTACTACTGTGAAAGCCCTTTCGCGGATCGGCGCTGCCGAAGCGCGAACGCAACCTGGGCAACGCCCGCGACCAGCATGACGATTCGTGTCACGTCGATAGCCGGAATCCACCGGACGTCGCCGTCGTGCACCGCGTAGACGCCGAGCGGCCACACCACTCCACCGAAGCCTGCGCCGGCGCCCTCGCCCGATGACGTGGCTTCTTCGGTCGCGGCTGGGTCGGATCCGCCACCTCCCGCGCCACCGCCACCGGCAATCCACGCGACGGGGATCACGAGCACGTCGTCCTTCTCGTAGGCCGGACCGAATGCTCGCCCAGCGGAGAGGGAATTCGTCGCCTTCGTCAGCAATTCCTTCAGTTCGATCACGTCGCAAACGGTACGCGATCGTGACGGCCGTCACATCGCCGGTAGCATCGCTGATGTGACCGACTCGACCGCTGAAACCGACACCTCGGCGCGGGTGCGGATCCTCGTCTACAGCGACGATTCCAGCACTCGCCAGCAGGTGATGCGCGCACTCGGAAAGCGCACGCACCCCGACGTTCCACAACTCGACTACGTCGAAGTGGCAACCGCCGCCATCGTCATAGCCAATATGGATGCGGGTGGCATCGACCTCGCGATTCTCGATGGCGAGGCCGTCCCAGTCGGCGGCATGGGGATCGCGAAGCAACTCAAAGACGAGATCGACAACTGCCCGCCGATCCTCGTTCTTACTGGTAGGGCCGATGATGCCTGGCTGGCGTCGTGGTCGCGGGCCGAGGCAGCTGTTCCGCATCCGATCGATCCGATCAGGCTCGCAGGTGCGGTGGTCGGGCTGCTGCGACCCACCCGAAAGTCGATAGTTTAGGTAAACGAACACGCGCTGACGGGGATCAACGCTAGGCTGTGTGATAGCTCACATAGACAGGGCGCGAGAAGTTTTCGGGCCATGAGGAGTTTGCTCGAACAGCGTCGGAGCAGGAGCGCCGTATGGGCCGAGTCTGGCATTTCGGACTAGGTAGTCACCCGGCAATTTTCTCTGCGTACACCCGAAGAACGACCGTCCGGTCTTTCCTGGCGTCGTCCGACGGGCGGTGTCTGCAATGAACGCCTACGTTCCGATTTTGGTCCTCGGCGCAATTGCCGTGGGGTTTGCCGGTTTTTCGGTGATCATGGCTCTCATCGTTGGTCCGAAGCGGTACAACCGCGCCAAATTAGAGGCGTACGAGTGCGGCATCGAGCCTGCTGCTCAGCCGATGGGTTTCGGTCGCTACCCGGTCAAATATTACTTGACCGCAATGCTTTTCATCATTTTCGATATCGAGATCGTCTTTCTGTATCCGTGGGCTGTGCATTTCGATGCGCTCGGCTTCTTCGGTCTGTTCGCGATGGGCTTGTTCATTTTCAACGTCTCGGTGGCGTACGCGTACGAGTGGCGGCGAGGTGGTCTCAGTTGGGACTAGTTGCGTGGATCGCTCGGGCTGTTGCAAGGCCGATCTAGGAGTCAGGGAGAGAAGTCGACATGGGTCTCGAAGAGAATCTGCCGAGTGGTTTTCTGCTGAGCACTGTCGAGGGGTTGGCGGGTTTCGCGCGTAAAGGCTCGTTGTGGCCTGTGACGTTCGGGCTTGCCTGCTGTGCGATCGAGATGATGGCGACGGGTGCGGGCAAGTTCGATATCGCACGGTTCGGCATGGAGGCGTTTCGGGCGTCACCGCGGCAGGCGGATCTGATGATCGTTGCGGGTCGGGTGAGCCAGAAGATGGCGCCGGTGCTGCGGCAGGTCTACGACCAGATGGCGGAGCCGAAGTGGGTCCTCGCGATGGGTGTGTGCGCCTCGTCGGGAGGGATGTTCAACAACTACGCGATCGTGCAGGGGGTCGATCACGTGGTGCCGGTGGATATTTATTTGCCGGGTTGTCCGCCGAGACCGGAGATGTTGCTGAATGCGATTTTGAAGTTGCACGAGAAGATCCAGCAGATGCCCCTCGGAGTGAATAGAGAAGAGGCGGTGAGGGAGGCGGAGAAGGCGGCGCTGGCCTCGACCCCAACCTTCGCAATGAAGGGTCTCCTGAAATGACCAAGCCAGCAGATCCCCGCCGATTGGGCCGCGTGAGCTGGACTGACAAACAGCCGCGGTTGGGCCGAGCGAACGGCCTCTGCGTCGGCGTGCGAAAAGAGCTTGGCGCCGAATGGCGGTTGGGCAGCGTGCTGTGGACTGACGAGCGAGGGAGCGAAGCGAGTGAGTGAGGAGGGAACAGAACGCGTAAAAGCCCAACCGCCCGTGAGCGAAGCGAACAGACAACACGGCATGTTCGGCGTCTCCGGTTCGGGTGATACGTCGGGTTATGGGCGTTTGGTTCGCCCGGTTGTGTTGGCGGGTGGTGCAGTTCGTCCGTTCGGTGGGTATTTCGATGAGGTGGCGGATTCGTTGTCGGCTGCGTTGTCGGATGTGGGTGTGCGGTTCGAGGATGCGGTGGAGTTGGTTGTGGTGTTTCGGGGTGAGTTGACGTTGCATGTGCGGCGGGAGTTTTTGCCGGAGGTGGTGCAGCGGTTGCGGGATGAGCCGGATTTGCGGTTCGAGTTGTGTTTGGGGGTGAGCGGCGTGCATTACCCGGCGGATGTGGGTCGTGAGTTGCATGCGGTGTATGCGTTGATGTCGATTACGCATAATCGTCGGGTTCGGGTCGAGGTGTCGGTGGCGGATTCGGATCCGCATGTGCCGTCGTTGTTTTCGGTGTATCCGACGGTGGATTGGCATGAGCGTGAGACGTACGACTTTTTTGGAATTGTGTTCGATGGGCATCCGTCGTTGACGCGGATCGAGATGCCTGATGATTGGGTTGGTCATCCGCAGCGGAAGGATTATCCGTTGGGTGGTATTCCGGTGGAGTACAAGGGCGCTCAGATTCCGCCGCCTGATGAGCGGAGGTCGTACCGCTGATGGTTGATTCGAATGTAAAGCCTGGTGGCACTGGCAATTACACGGTTACGGGTCAGGATTGGGACGATATCGTCTCGTCGGTCGGTCAGACGGGCGATGAGCGCATTGTCGTGAATATGGGTCCGCAGCATCCGTCGACGCATGGGGTGTTGCGGTTGATCTTGGAGATCGAGGGTGAGACGGTCACCGAGATTCGTTGTGGCATAGGTTATTTGCATACGGGGATCGAGAAGAATCTCGAGTTCCGAAATTGGACGCAGGGTGTCACGTTCGTGACGCGGATGGACTATTTGTCGCCGTTTTTCAACGAGACGGCGTATTGCCTCGGTGTGGAGAAGTTGCTCGATATCTCGGATCAGGTTCCGGAGCGGGCCAACGTGATTCGTGTGATGTTGATGGAGTTGAATCGTATTTCGTCGCATCTGGTTGCTCTTGCGACGGGCGGCATGGAACTGGGCGCGTTGACGGCGATGTTGTTCGGGTTTCGGGAGCGTGAGTTGATTCTCGAGATTTTCGAGAACATCACGGGTCTGCGGATGAATCATGCGTATGTGCGGCCGGGTGGGTTGGTGCAGGATTTGCCGTCGGATGCGGTTGGCAAGATTCGGGATCTGTTGGAGCTGATGCCGAAACGGTTGCACGATCTCGAGTTGTTGTTGAACGAGAATCCGATTTGGCGGGCGCGCACTGTCGGGATCGGGTATCTGGATTTGACGGGTTGTATGGCGCTTGGCGTCACGGGTCCGGTGTTGCGGTCGACGGGGTTGCCGCACGACCTTCGGAAGACGCAGCCGTATTGCGGGTACGAGAATTACGAGTTCGATGTGGTGACCGATGCCGGAAGTGATTGTTACGGGCGGTATTTGATCCGGGTCAAGGAGATGGGCGAGTCGCTGAAGATCGTCGAGCAGTGCTTGGACCGGCTGCAGCCGGGGCCGGTGATGATCGAGGACAAGAAGTTTGCGTGGCCTGCCGATCTCACTATCGGTGGCGATGGCCAGGGCAACTCGAAGGAGCATGTTCGTTCGATCATGAATTCGTCGATGGAGGGGTTGATTCACCATTTCAAGTTGGTGACGGAGGGTTTCCGGGTGCCTGCGGGGCAGGTGTACGTGGCTGTGGAGTCGCCGCGTGGCGAGCTCGGTGTCCATATGGTGAGCGATGGCAGTACTCGTCCGTTTCGGGTGCACTACCGCGATCCGTCGTTTACCAATCTGCAGGCTGTTGCCGCGATGTGTGAGGGCGGCATGGTCGCCGATGTTATTGCGGCAGTTGCGAGTATCGATCCTGTGATGGGCGGTGTCGACCGATGACAACCTTCGAAGCTGGCCCATCCGAACCTGTTTTCATTCAGTTCGGGCCGCGTCCGAGCGAGAAGGGGCAGTTGGTCCGGCCGGGTGCGCGGGCCGACTATCCGGCCGACGTGCTTGATCGCCTGTCCGCGGATGCCGCGACAGTTGTTGCGCGCTATCCGAATTCGCGTTCGGCGCTGCTGTCGCTGTTGCATCTTGTGCAGGCGGAGGATGGTTACATCTCCCCTGCGGGTATCGATTTCTGCAGTGCGTTGCTCGGTCTCACGGGCGCCGAGGTGACGGCGGTCGCGACGTTCTATTCGATGTACCGCCGCGCGGCGACTGGCGATTATCACGTCGGGGTGTGCACGAATACGTTGTGCGCCATCATGGGTGGCGATGCGATCCTCGCTGCACTGGAAGAGCATCTCGGTGTCGAGCACGGCGGGACCACCCCGGACGGGAAGGTCACGCTCGAACACATCGAATGCAACGCGGCGTGCGATTTCGCTCCGGTTGTGATGGTGAATTGGGAGTTCTTCGACAATCAGACGCCCGAGTCGGCGCGGACCCTCGTGGATTCGTTGCGTTCCGGCGAGCAGGTCACACCGACTCGCGGTGCGCCGTTGTGTACGTTCCGCGAGACCGCCCGCATCCTCGCAGGCTTCCCGGACGAACGGCCGGGTGCACTTGCAGCCGGCGGCAGTGGCGGTGACCCGACAACGGTCGGTCTTCGTGTCGCGCGCGAGTTGGGTATGGCTGCACCACCTTCGAGTGCGTCGGCGAACTCGAGAGCCACTCACCCGGACGCCGAGACCCTCGCCAAGGATTCGGCGCGGGAGATGCCAGCACCTGCGCCCTCGGCGACGGTGCCACCGAAGTCGTCGAAGGGAGGTGAGTGACATGCCGCTTACTCCGGTGTTGAGTCGCTACTGGGACGATCCGGAGTCGTGGACGCTCGATACCTATCGGCGTCATGACGGCTACGACGCGCTTGCCACGGCGCTGCAGATGGCACCGGACGAGGTTATTTCGACCGTCAAGGACGCAGGGCTGCGTGGCCGCGGCGGTGCCGGCTTCCCGACGGGTATGAAGTGGTCGTTCATCCCACAGGGCGACGGCAAACCGCACTATCTGGTTGTGAACGCCGACGAGTCGGAACCTGGTACGTGCAAAGACATTCCGCTGATGCTCGCCACTCCGCACGCTCTCGTCGAGGGTGTCATCATCGCCGCGTACGCAATTCGATCCAGCCATGCGTTCATCTACCTCCGCGGCGAGGTCGTTCCCGTGCTTCGGCGTCTGCAGGCGGCCGTCGCAGAGGCGTACGCGGCCGGCTACTTGGGGAAGAACATCCTCGGCAGCGGCTACGACTTGGAACTGATCGTGCACGCAGGAGCGGGCGCCTACATCTGCGGCGAAGAGACGGCGCTGCTCGATTCGCTGGAAGGTCGTCGCGGGCAGCCGCGACTGCGCCCGCCGTTTCCCGCGGTTGCCGGGCTGTACGCCTGCCCGACCGTCGTCAACAACGTCGAATCCATTGCAAGCGTGCCGCCGATCATCCGCAACGGCGTCGAATGGTTCCGATCGATGGGCAGCGAGAAGTCGCCCGGCTTCACGCTGTATTCGTTGTCCGGCCACGTGACCAAACCCGGTCAGTACGAAGCGCCGCTCGGCATCACACTTCGTGAGCTGCTGGAGTACGCCGGTGGTGTGCGCGCGGGTCACAAGCTGAAGTTCTGGACTCCGGGCGGTTCGTCGACGCCGATGTTCACCGACGCGCACCTCGATGTACCGCTCGACTACGAGGGCGTCGGCGCTGCAGGTTCGATGCTCGGCACCAAGGCGTTGCAGATTTTCGACGAGACCACCTGTGTGGTGCGCGCGGTGCTGCGCTGGACCGAGTTCTACGCGCACGAATCCTGCGGCAAGTGCACGCCGTGCCGTGAGGGCACGTACTGGCTCGTGCAGATCCTGCGGAGGCTGGAGCAAGGCGGAGGGAACGAGACGGACGTGGAGAAGCTACTCGACATCTCGGACAGCATCTTCGGCAAGTCGTTCTGCGCTCTCGGCGACGGCGCAGCGAGTCCGATCCTGTCCTCTATCAAGTACTTTCGCGACGAATACCTCGCGCATTTCGAACGCGACGGTTGTCCGTTCGACCCGCAGCTCGCGACGCTGTTCGCAGGAGTGCCGGCATGACGGATCAGGTCGAAGGGACACGCGTCGCGCAGGAGACGCTGCTCACCCTCACCATCGACGGCGTCGAGGTGAGCGTGCCGAAGGGGACGCTCGTCATCCGCGCGGCGGAGTTGATCGGCATCCAGATTCCCCGCTTCTGCGACCACCCTCTGCTCGAGCCGGTCGGTGCCTGCCGACAGTGCCTCGTCGACGTGGAAGGCCAGCGCAAGCCGCTCGCATCCTGTACCACGACCGTCACAGAAGGGATGGTCGTCCATAGTCAGTACACGTCGCCCGTTGCAGAGAAGGCACAGCGGGGCGTGATGGAGCTGCTGCTCATCAATCATCCGCTCGACTGCCCGGTATGCGACAAGGGCGGCGAATGTCCGTTGCAGAACCAGGCAATGTCCACGGGCAGAGTCGAATCGAGGTTCGGCGAGACGAAACGGACGTTCCCCAAGCCGATTCCGTTGTCGACGGAGGTACTGCTCGACCGCGAACGCTGTGTGCAATGCGCCAGGTGCACGCGCTTCTCGCAGCAGATCGCGGGCGACCCGTTCATCGAATTACTGGAACGCGGCGCAGACCAGCAGGTCGGCATCTACGCTAACGAGCCGTTCGAGTCCTACTTCTCCGGCAATACGGTTCAGATCTGCCCGGTCGGTGCGTTGACGAGTACTGCCTACCGATTCCGTGCTCGCCCTTTCGATCTCGTCTCCAGCCCGAGTGTGTGCGAACACTGCGCGAGCGGATGTGCGCAACGCACCGACCATCGACGTGGCAAAGTGCTGAGGCGGATGGCAGGCGACGACCCTGCGGTCAACGACGAGTGGAACTGCGACAAGGGCCGGTGGGCATTCGCCTACGCGACCGAGCGCGACCGCATCACCACACCTCTGGTTCGTGACGCCGACGGCACACTGCAACCCGCGTCGTGGCCCGAGGCGTTGACAACCGCTGCGCGTGGTCTGATGGCGGCGCACGCCAACGTCGGCGTGCTGGTCGGCGGACGAGCCACCTGGGAAGACGCCTACGCGTACTCCAAGTTCGCCAGAATTGCGTTGGGCACCAACGATATCGACTTCCGCAACCGCGACCATTCGGCCGAAGAGGCCCAGTTCTTGACCGCACGCGTGGCAGGCCGAGTCATGGGGATGGCAGGCAGTCGGTCGAAAGCCCCTACCGTCACCTATGCGGATCTCGAGCAAGCGAAAACCGTCCTCCTCGTCGGATTCGAGCCGGAGGAAGAATCGCCGATCGTGTACCTGCGTCTGCGAAAGGCCGCGCGCGCAAAAGGATTGCAGGTGTACTCGATCGCGCCGTACGCCAGCGACGGTTTGACGAAAATGAACGGCACCCTCGTTGCCTGCATTCCCGGATCCGAACCCGGAGCCATTGCAGAACTCGCCGACGGTGAGCTAGGCGAAGCCCTCCGCGAGCCCGGTTCGATCGTCCTGGTCGGCGAGCGGCTCGGCGCGATCGGCGGCGGGTTGTCGGCCGCCCTGAAACTGGCCGAGCAGACAGGCGCCCGCCTCGCCTGGGTTCCTCGTCGAGCGGGCGAACGCGGCGCACTGGAAGCGGGCGCGGTCCCCCACTTGCTGCCTGGCGGGCGACCGATCGACGACGCCGATGCGCGTCACGACGTCGAATCCGTCTGGCACGCAACCATTCCGACAACACAGGGCCGCGACACCGCGGGAATGTTGGCAGCGGCCAAAACACTGGGCGCTCTGGTGATCGGCGGCGTCGAACTCGACGACCTCCCCGATCCACATGCCGCCACCGCGGCCCTCGAAGCCGCAAGCTTCGTGGTGAGCCTCGAACTCCGCCACAGCGCGGTGACCGACCTAGCGGACGTCGTGTTCCCCGTCGCTCCGGTCGTGGAAAAGCCAGGCACGTTCCTCGACTGGGAGGGCCGCGCACGGCCGTTCGATACCGCGATACGCAACTCCGAAGCCATGCCGGATCAACGAGTGCTGCACGCCCTTGCCGACGAGATGGGCATCGACCTCGCCCTGCCCGATGCGGCCGCCGCGCGGAACGAGATCGCGCAATTGGGCGCGTGGGTCGGCGACCATCCCGAGGGTCCGGCAGTCGACGCCGGCTCGACCGCGGCTCCCAGTTCCGGACAGGCCGTGCTGGCAACCTGGCGCATGCTCATCGACTCGGGCCGACTCCAGGACGGCGAACCGAACCTCGCCGGGACCGCGCGTACACCCGTCGTTCGGCTGTCGGCGACGACTGCGGCCGAAATCGGTGTCACGGACGGCGAGCTCGTCACGGTCAGCTCGGCACTCGGCGCGATCACGTTGCCGTTGGCCGTCACCGAACTCCCCGACCGTGTCGTGTGGCTTCCGCAGAATTCACCTGGCTCGGCAGTGCACAGAGAGTTGGCAACCGCGGTCGGCAGCCTCGTCGGTATCCGCGCCGCGAGCGAGGAGGCCGCGTCATGACCCTCGGCGCCGGCTACGACCCAACGCTTTTCGGCCACGACCCCTGGTGGCTCGTCGTCGCCAAGGCACTCGCCGTGTTCGTCTTCCTGATGCTGACACCGCTCGTCGCGGTGTATGCAGAACGCAAAGTTGTCGCGTGGATGCAGATGCGTGTCGGGCCCAACCGCGTCGGGCCGTGGGGGATGTTGCAGAGCCTCGCCGACGGCATCAAGATGGCGTTGAAAGAGGGACTGATCCCTGCCGGTGTCGACAAGCCGGTCTACCTGCTTGCGCCCGTAATTGCTGCAGCGCCTGCGTTTATGGCATTCGCGGTCATTCCGTTCGGGCCGGAAGTCTCCGTCTTCGGGCACCGGACGGCACTGCAACTCACCGATCTACCTGTCGCCGTCCTGTACATCCTTGCGGTCACGTCGATCGGCGTATACGGAATCGTGTTGGCCGGCTGGGCATCCGGCTCGACCTACCCGCTGCTCGGCGGTCTGCGCTCGACCGCGCAGGTGATCTCCTACGAGATCGCGATGGCGTTGTCGTTCGCGGCGGTCTTCCTCTATGCGGGCACGATGGCAACCTCGGGAATCGTTGGCGCGCAGGAAAAGACCTGGTACGTCTTCCTGCTACTGCCGTCGTTTCTGATCTATCTGGTGTCGATGGTCGGCGAAACGAACCGTGCGCCTTTCGATCTGCCCGAAGCCGAGGGCGAACTGGTCGGCGGCTTCCACACCGAGTACTCGTCGTTGAAGTTCGCGATGTTCATGCTGGCCGAGTACGTGAACATGGCGACGGTCTCGGCGTTGGCGACGACCCTGTTCTTCGGTGGTTGGCGGGCACCATGGCCGCTCAGCATCTGGGACGGCGCGAACACCGGCTGGTGGCCGTTCCTGTGGTTCACGATGAAGGTCTGGGGTTTCCTGTTCTTCTTCGTCTGGCTGCGCGGCACGCTCCCCCGCTTGCGCTACGACCAGTTCATGAACCTCGGGTGGAAGGTCCTGATTCCCATCTCCCTCGGCTGGGTGATGGTCGTCGCGACGGTCCGCGCGTTCCGCAACGAAGGCTACGAGTACCAGTCCATCGTCCTCGTCACGGCGGGGATCGTCGTCGCAGCGGTCGTCGCGTACTTCGTATGGAACACGGTGCGCCATCGCGCCGAGGCCAAGCACGAACCACCGGATCGGCCGACAGCGACCAAGCCGTTCGACCCGCTCGCCGGGGGCTTTCCCGTCCCGCCGATGCCAGGACAGACGATGCCGACCTTCACCCGCAGGCCGGTTGCATCGGTCAGCGCACCAACCGACCAGGAGGGTAGCGATGCCTGAATTCCTCGGCCCCGTAGCAGGTTTCGGTGTCACGTTCTCGACGATGTTCAAGAAGCCGAACACCGAGTTCTATCCGGAGGTGAAGACCCCGACCGCTCCCCGCTACCACGGCAGGCATCAGCTCAACCGCCATCCGGACGGTCTCGAGAAGTGCATCGGCTGCGAACTCTGCGCCTGGGCCTGCCCTGCCGATGCCATTTATGTCGAAGGGGCCGACAACACCGACACCGAGCGGTTCTCGCCGGGCGAGCGCTACGGCAGCGTCTACCAGATCAACTATCTGCGCTGCATCGGCTGCGGTCTGTGCATCGAGGCGTGCCCGACGCGGGCGCTGACCATGACCAACGACTACGAACTCGCCGACGACAACAGGGCCGATCTCATTTACACCAAGGACCGTTTGCTCGCGCCACTCGAACCGGGCATGGAAGAAGCGCCGCACCCGATGGCGGACGGCAAAACCGCGGAGGACTACTACCGCGGCAACGTGGTCGCGGCCGAGGAGAAGCCATGATCACCCCCGACGCCATGCTCGCGGCAGACCAGATCACCCGGACCTCGACGGGCGAAGGGGTGCAGTTCTGGATTCTCGGAACGATCGCCGTGATCGGCGCGCTCGGCGTCGTCGGTGCGAGCAAAGCCGTCTACTCCGCCATTTTTCTCGCGATGACGATGATCATTCTGGCGTTCTTCTACATCGCCCAGGACGCTGCGTTTCTCGGTGTCGTGCAGATCGTCGTCTACACCGGCGCGGTGATGATGCTGTTCCTTTTCGTGCTGATGCTCGTCGGCGTCGACTCGTCCGACTCCCTCGTCGAGACGTTGAAGGGGCAGCGGATCGCGGCGATCGCAGCAGGCCTCGGCTTCGGGATCCTGCTCATCGCAGGCATCGGCAACGCATCCGTCGGCGGTTACGCCGGACTCGACGCGGCCAACGCTGCGGGCAATGTCGAAGGTCTTGCCGAGCTCATCTTCATCGAATACGTGTGGGCCTTCGAACTGACCGGCGCCCTGCTGATCACCGCGACCATCGGGGCGATGGTGCTGGCACATCGCGAGCGATTCACGGCGCGCAAAGGTCAGCGCACGTTGTCGGAGGAACGGTTTCTGCACGGCGGCCGACCGACCCCGCTGCCGACCCCCGGCGTCTATGCACGCCACAACGCCGTCGACATGCTCGCGACGTTGCCTGACGGTTCCTACGCGCAGCAGTCGATCAGTCGCATCCTCGCCCATCACGGTCGGGCAGGTGACGGGACGCTGCTCGACATCCCCGAGCGCCCGGACACTCCGTCAGGCGAGGACGGTACGCGGTGAACCCCGACAACTACCTCTATCTGTCCGCACTGCTCTTCACGATCGGCGGTGCCGGAGTTCTGTTGCGCCGCAACGCCATCGTGGTGTTCATGTGCATCGAGTTGATGCTCAATGCGACGAACCTCGCCTTCGTGACCTTTGCGCGTATGCACGGCAACCTCGACGGGCAGATCTTCGCGTTCTTCACGATGGTCGTGGCCGCGGCCGAAGTGGTTGTCGGACTCGCGATCATCGTCACCATTTTTCGTGCCCGCCGGTCGGCCTCGGTCGACGACGCGAACCTGCTGAAGCATTGACGAAAATGAAACGTAAAGGAGCCGAGCATTGAACACGGTCTGGCTGCTGCCGGTCCTGCCGTTGCTGGGCGCCGTCGTACTGCTGCTGGCCGGTAAGCGCAGCAATGCGTGGGGCCATTTGCTCGGTACCGCAACGGCATTGGCGTCGTTCGTCGTAGCGATCGTGCTGTTCGTCGGTATGGCGGGTCGTGATGCAGCGGACCGGCTCGAGCACCAACACATTTTCAGCTGGGTACCCGCTGGTGGTCTGCAGGTCGACTTCGGTCTGCAACTCGACCAACTGTCGATGTGCTTCGTACTGCTGATCACGGGCGTCGGATCGCTGATCCACATCTACTCGATCGGGTACATGCAGCACGACCCTGAGCGGCGACGGTTCTTCGCCTACCTCAATCTGTTCCTCGCTGCGATGCTGCTACTGGTGCTCGCGGACAACTTCCTCGGCCTCTACGTCGGTTGGGAGGGCGTCGGTCTCGCGTCATACCTGCTGATCGGCTTCTGGCAGCACAAGCCCTCGGCAGCGACGGCGGCCAAGAAGGCGTTCGTCGTCAACCGCGTCGGCGACATCGGGTTGGCCGTCGCGATGATGATCATGTTCGCAACATTCGGGTCCGTCGAATTCGCCGACGTCTTCGGTAGCGCTGAGGGTGCGAGCGAAGGTGTCTTGACGGCAATCGGGTTCATGCTGCTCCTCGCCGCGTGCGGTAAGTCCGCGCAGGTGCCGCTGCAGTCCTGGCTCGGCGACGCGATGGAAGGTCCGACGCCGGTCTCGGCCCTCATCCACGCGGCGACGATGGTCACCGCAGGCGTCTACCTGATCACACGGTCCAATTCGATCTTCGATCTCGCGCCGAATGCGCAACTGGCCGTTGTGATCGTCGGTGCCGTGACCCTGCTGTTCGGCGCCGTCATCGGCTGCGCGAAAGACGACATCAAGAAAGCGCTCGCCGCGTCGACCATGAGCCAGATCGGCTACATGGTGCTCGCCGCAGGCCTCGGTCCCGCGGGCTACGCGTTTGCGATCATGCATCTGCTCACCCACGGCTTCTTCAAAGCCGGCCTGTTCCTCGGTGCCGGTTCGGTGATGCACGGGATGAACGACGAGACCGACATGCGACGCTACGGCGGGCTGCGCACACTGATGCCCATCACGTTCGTCACGTTCGGCCTCGGCTATCTCGCGATCATCGGTCTACCACCGTTCGCAGGCTTCTTCTCGAAGGACAAGATCATCGAAGTCGCTTTCGATGCCGGTGGCGCGAAAGGCATCATCCTCGGTGCCGCGGCGTTGCTCGGCGCCGGACTCACCGCGTTCTACATGACGCGAGTGATGCTGCTGACCTTCTTCGGTAAGCGGCGCTGGCACAAGGACGTTCATCCGCACGAGTCGCCGTCGACGATGACCGCACCGATGATCATTCTTGCGGTCGGCTCGGTCGGTGCCGGTGGTCTGCTCGCCATCGGCTCGTCGCTTGTCCATTGGCTCGAACCCGTCGTCGGGTCGCATCACGTCGAACCGACCATCCCGGTCTGGGTGACGACCGCCATGACCCTTGCAGTCGTCCTCGCCGGAGTCGGCGTCGCCTATCGCGCGTACGCGACGAAGGACGTTCCGACCGTTGCACCCGACGACGTGTCCGCGCTGACGCTGGCTGCGCGACGAGACCTTTACGGCGACGCGCTCAACGAGGCCGCGTTGATGCGGCCGGGCAAGCAAGTGACGAGGTCGCTGGTGTTCCTCGACGGTCGCGGAGTCGACGGTGCCGTCGACGGTCTGGCTGCGGTGGTCGGTGGGGCATCCGCGCGATTCAGACAGCTGCAAACCGGATTCGTGCGCTCCTACGCACTGGCCATGTTCGGTGGCGCGGCACTTGTCGTCGCCGCGATGCTCGCGACGAGGGTGTGGTGAGCATGGACAACTTCCCGTGGTTGACGGCGCTGTGGCTGGTGCCGCTCGTCGCCGCAGGCATCGTGATGATCTTGCCGACGCGTTCGCAGCAACCCGCAAAGGCGACGGCGCTGGGAGCCGCGCTTGTCGTGCTCGTCCTCGCGATTGCCGTCGCGGTCCAATTCGACAGTGGCGGTGAGCAATACCAGTTCGTCGAGTCGCACGAGTGGATTCCGGCGTTCGGTGCCGGCTACATCCTCGGCCTCGACGGCATCGCACTCGCGCTGGTGCTGCTGACCGCAGTCCTCGTTCCGTTGCTTCTGATCGCCGGCTGGCAGGACGCCGACGACCGCGCTCGACGCGAGACCAATACCTACTTCGCGCTGTTCCTGCTCGTCGAGGCGATGGTGATCGTCTCGTTCGTCGCACTCGACGTGCTGCTGTTCTACGTCTTCTTCGAGGCGATGCTGATCCCGATGTACTTCCTCATCGGCGGGTTCGGCGGTGCGAAGCGGTCGGCAGCGGCGGTGAAGTTCTTGCTGTACAACCTCGTCGGCGGGCTCATCATGCTCGCCGCGGTGATCGGTCTGTATGCCGTCACCGCGCGCCAGGGCGACGTGTTCTCGGCGGGCACCTTCGATTTCCGTGCCATCGTCGCAGCGGCCTCTGCCGGCGAGCTCGGCGCAGATCCGGCGCTCCTGAATGCACTGTTCCTCGGGTTTATGTTTGCTTTCGCGGTCAAGGCGCCACTGTGGCCGTTCCACACCTGGCTGCCGAATGCGGCGGTCGAATCCACACCCGCTACAGCGGTTTTGATGATGGCGATCGTCGACAAGGTCGGCACGTTCGCGATGCTGAGGTACTGCCTGCAGCTGTTCCCGGAGGCGTCATCCACCTTCGCGCCGTACATCGTCACGCTCGCGGTGATCGGTATCGTCTACGGCGCGGTTCTCGCGATCGGCCAGACCGACGTGATGCGCTTGATCGCGTACACCTCGATTTCGCACTTCGGGTTCATCATTCTCGGCATCTTCGCGATGACGAGCCAAGGCCAGACAGGTTCGACGCTCTACATGGTCAACCACGGTCTCTCGACAGCGGCGCTGTTCCTGATTGCCGGATTCCTGGTCTCGCGCAGGGGAACCCGCGCCATCGCGGCCTACGGCGGCGTCCAGAAGGTCGCGCCCGTCCTCGCCGGAACATTCCTCGTCGCAGGTCTCGCGACGCTGTCGCTGCCCGGCCTCGCCCCGTTCATCAGTGAGTTCCTCGTGCTGATCGGCACCTACACTCGCTACCCAGTCGCGGCCGTGATCGCCACCAGCGCATTGGTTCTCGCCGCGATCTACATTCTGTGGCTGTATCAGCGGGTGATGACCGGACCCGCCGCCAAGGAGAACGAGAAGATCCGCGACCTCGTTCCACGCGAATTGGTCGTCGTAACACCGCTTCTCGTCGCATTGATCGTGCTCGGCGTCTACCCCAAGCCCATCTTGGACGTCGTCGATCCAGCTGTCGGCCACATCCTCGTCACCATCGACAAACAAGATCCGGCACCCACCGTGGCTGTCACCGACGGAGGTACGCACAAATGAGTCCCGTCGAGACGGTGCTTGCCAGTTCGGCACTGCCCGCGCCGGATATCGAATACGGCCGACTGTCGCCGATGTTGATTGTGTTCGGTGTTGCGATCGTCGGAGTTCTCGTCGAGGCGTTCCTCCCGAATCGCGTCCGCTACGGCCTGCACCTCGTGCTCAGTCTCGGTGGCTTGGTTGCCGCGTTCGTCGCCGTTGTACTGCTGGCAGGCACCCGCGCCGACGCGGTGTTGGGAGCCGTCGCGGTCGACGGTCCGACGCTGTTCCTGCAGGGCACGATTCTGCTGGTGTCGATGCTTGCGATCGTGTTCATGGCCGAACGCAAGGTGGACGTCGCCGTCGACGCACACGGCGAACCGAAGTCCGCAGACGCCTTCACTTCTCAGGCTTCGGCGGTGCCAGGCAGTGTCGCGGAGTTGGAGGCAACCAAGGCAGGCGCGACCCTGACGGAAGTCTTCCCACTCACGATGTTCGCGGTCGGCGGGATGCTGTTGTTCCCGGCATCGAACGACTTGCTGACGATGTTCGTCGCCCTCGAAGTGTTCTCGCTGCCGCTCTATCTGCTCTGCGCGTTGGCGCGTCGACGCCGGCTGATGTCGCAAGAAGCGGCGATGAAGTACTTCTTGCTCGGCGCGTTCTCGTCGGCGTTCTTCCTGTACGGCGTCGCGCTGCTCTACGGCTATGCAGGGACCGTCCGACTCTCGGGTATCGCCGAAGCCGTTGCTGCGGACGAGGGCAGTCGCGGTCTCGTGCTGATCGGCACCGCGTTGGTCGCCGTCGGGCTGCTGTTCAAAGTCGGTGCCGTGCCGTTCCATTCGTGGATCCCCGACGTGTATCAGGGTGCTCCGACACCGGTGACGGCCTTTATGGCGGCGGCGACCAAGATCGCCGCCTTCGGCGCGCTACTGCGGATCTTCTATGTCGCGCTGCCCGGGCTGCACGACGACTGGCGACCGATGCTGTGGGGCGTCGCCATCCTCACGATGGCGTTCGGCGCGATTCTGGCCGTCACGCAAACCGACGTGAAGCGGATGCTCGCGTACTCGTCCGTCGCGCACACCGGGTTCATCCTGACCGGGCTGGTCGCGCTGAACAAGACCGGGCTCGCGTCGTCGATGTTCTATCTGCTCGCCTACGGGTTCAGCACGGTCGGCGCGTTCGCGGTCGTCAGCCTGGTTCGCGACAACCTCCCCGACTCCGTCGAAGCGACCGACATGTCGCGCTGGGCGGGACTCGGTAGACGCTCACCCCTGCTCGGCATCACCTTCGCGATGTTCCTACTCGCCTTTGCGGGCATCCCGTTGACCAGCGGGTTCGTCAGCAAGTTCGCGGTTTTCTCGGCCGCTGCCGAAGGAGGGGCAGCGCCGCTCGTGATCGTCGGCGTCATCTGCAGCGCGATCGCCGCATTCTTCTACGTCCGGGTGATCGTGCTGATGTTCTTCTCCGAACCGCCGAGCGATCCCCCGACGATCGTCGTACCGAGCGTCCTGACGACCGCCGTCATCGGAATCAGCGCGGTCGTCACAGTTGTGCTTGGAATCCTGCCGCAACCGGTCCTCGATCTCGCCGATCGGGCGGCTGAATTCCTTTAGGGCGCTTCGCGCCTCGTGAGTCCTTTTGGTGGTCGGGCCCTCCGAAAGGACGCACGAGCGGCGTAGCCGCCTAGCTGCTGTTCGACGCGGCCGCGACGATCCGGCGAGACGCAGGCGAGCTGAGTTATCAAGTGCTGGCGGATAGTTCGAATGCGACAAACATCGTGCACTTCTCGAAATGGACAAACTTGACGGCGGCGCGAGCCTTCTTCGAGTTGCCCGAATTGGTTCGCATTCGCGCGGAAGCAGGTGTGCAGGCGCCGAACTTTCTCTACCTCGACGAGCTCGAAGCGGGCACGCTCACCTGACGCATCGAGTGCATAGAAGTACAGGCAGAATCGCCCGATTCCGCCTGAACAGCTATGCGGTCGACGCGTTCAACGCAGCCGAGACCGCGTCGAAGGCCCGAATCGTCGAGAACAACATCTGCGCATCCTGCGGCACCGGCCAGCTCGACAACTTGGCTGCGACGACACCCGCCGACCGGTTGACGTAGATCATCTGCCCGTGAATTCCCAAGCACAGCAACACATTGTTGCCCTCGTACGGGAACCAGCACTGGTTGCGATACATGCCGCCCGGCATCCGCAGATCGTCGGGGCTGTTGGCGAACGCCTCACGGGAATCGAACCCACCGTCGACGGTGTCGGCGAACCAACTGGCAGAGAACACCTGCTCGCCGGTGAGCGAAACGCCGTCGCGCAGATATAGACTCCCGAACCGGATCAGGTCGGTCAGCGTCGCGTTGATCCCGCCGTCGAACATGCCCGCACCGGTCGAATCGATGCCGATGGTCGCGTCGTGGCGAGCGCCGATCTTGCTCCACACGAGCTGCGACATCAACTCCGGCATCCGAATTCCGCTCGCCGCCTCGCAGATCCAACCGAGCACATCCGTTTCGCACGAACGGTATTCGAACGCGCCACCGTGAATCGACTTCTGCGGCAACGTGAGCAGGAAGTCGTACATCGTCGACGGGACGTCGGGATGCACTCGCGGAGCCCAGCCGATCGCTTCCTCGAGCAGCCGCACCTCAGCGACCGGGTCGAGGTAGTTCTCGGAAAACGTTATGCCGGAACGCATATCGAGTAGATTACGGACCGTCGCACCGGCATAACCGGAGTTGGCCAACACCGGAACGTAGGCGGTCAGCAGTGCGTCGACATCGATCGCACCCGAATCACGCAAAGCACCGACAACCGCCGCGACCAACGACTTGCTGACCGACATCAGCAGATGCGAGGTCTCGGGAACCATGCCGCCGAAGTACTCCTCGACCAGCAGGGTGCCCCGATGCGCGACGGCCCAGCCGTCGGTCGCCGTGGTTCCCATCACATCGCCGACCGTGGTCGGCATGCCGTCGGAACGGGTCGTCGCGACATCGTTGAGTTCGGCAGCAGACGCAGCAGGCAACTTCGCCACCGGACCGCCGCCACGCGAAATGACGGCGGTCGGAAGGAAATCCGCGACGTGCTGGAAGGTCCAATGCAGCTGCGACGACGATTGCCAGTTGTCGAGGGTCACGCCGACCGGGACGCGCCCCGGATCACCGCCGATCACGCGGACTCCTGTTCGTTTGTCTCGTTTCGCCTCGTTGCGACGCGATCGTCTCATCAGTCTTTTTTCATCATAGAGATTTGAATCCGACCGTCTGCTTGGCCGCGGACGGTTCCGCGAGCGGTGTACCCGAGTAGTGCGCACGCACCGAGTCGATGAGGTGGCGCGCACGGATCGTCAACGCGGATCCGCCCTGTGCCGAATCGATCTGCAGTCTGCCCTTCGTGACGAGCACTCCGAGGTCAGCGCCTTTCCACCGATAGTCGCCGTTCCCGTAGATCCGCAGGAAGAACGCTTCGGACTCGTCCTGCAGCTGATGCCAGTCCAGCGCCGCGCGACGGAAGACGAGCGCACCGTTGTCGTCGAGGGAGTACTGACCCGTCCGCGGCGTCGTCTCCAACCTCTCGACGACGTTCGACGTCTCCTTGATGATCATCTGGCTCCACACGTCGGCGGACGCCAGTTCCTCCCACCGCTCGTTGATCTCGTCGACGTCGAGGTCGAAATCGACATCCATGTACTCGAGCAGGTGGAACAGGAACAGCGGCACGTCGGCGTAGGCACCGGCGGTCACGTTTGTGATCGCGGAGGCGCCGCTGATGCGAGGGTTGAGTTCGCCGAGATACACCTCGTCGGTGTCGGTATCGACGAGAACGTCGATCTCGAAGAAGCCACGGTAGCCCTCGTCGCTCAGCCGATCGCCGAGACGACGCACCAATTCCGTTGCTTTGGAACGTCGTTCGGAGTTCAAAACGTCGGGGTGCATTTCATTGCCGCACCAACCGCCCTGGTAGGGAGTCAGCTTCGAGTACCCGGTCAGTTCCGTCATGAACGGTCCGACGACGGTGCCGCAGCGGGTCAGGACAGCCTCGACCGCGACGGGACGATTGTTGATCCGTCGCATGATCTTGACGTCCTGGCCGATGATGTCGGCGCTGTGCTTGCGCCAATCCGACTCCGACGAAATGAAGAACGTCGTCTTGCCCGAGTCGCCGTACGGCGTCTGGACGACGAGTTCCGCGCCGAGACCGGCCTTCTCCGCTTCGGCTTGCAGCTCGTCCCAGTCAGCGACGCGGGTCAGCACGTTCGGCACACTCGGCGCACCCGCTTCGTTGCCGAGTCGAGTCGTGACGATCTTCGAGTCGAGGTGCTCACGCAGGCTCGCCGGCGGCAGGATCAGGTCGTAGCCGAGCTCGGCGCAGATGCCCTCGGTCTCCTCGTTGAAGAACACCATCGCGATCTTCGGCCGGACACCACGCGGGATGCCGCGGCTCATGTACGCGCGGACCTCCGGGTTCTTCAGCAGCCAGTTGTTGAACTCTTCGCCGCTCTCGAACTCCTGGTACGGCTTGTGGGTCGGGGTGAAGACACGGGGATGCGCGCCGTCCCAGGCGTCGTAGTAGGTGATGTAGGAGAAGTTGCGGACCCACCGATCGATGCCGAGCAGATTGAACGGCGTCGCGCCGATGAAGTAGACCGGGACATCGTTGGTGCGGAAGAAGTGCCGGACCTCGGACACGTTGCGCAGCGGCCGACGCTTCGGTGCTGCCGATGGGGAGGACGCGAATGCGGCGTCAGTCGCGACGCTGACTTCGCGAGTCTCCGGCGCCGTGTCGACGACGTCGAGTTCGGCTGGCAGAACCGGCGCCTCGACGACCGGCGAGGTGGGCGTCGCTGTGGTTGCTGCTGCCGTGCTCGTCCGCTTCCGCGGTGCAACGGAACGACGAGTGGCTTCGGTCATGATGGGCATCTCCTGCTGGTCGGGGCGTTCTTGTGGTTACAAGTGTGGGTTGCGCCACTGTCGCCTCACACCTGCCGAAATGGCGTCGCCAGGCACCCGCAAACGACGAAATGGCGCTGGTGCGCCGGCCCCGTTCCGCAAAGACTCGGTAGCAAGACAAACACCTCAGACGGGAGCTATCGATGACCGAGTTCACCTATCGACTGGCACAGAAACGCAACATCGTCACGGCCCTGCCGGGCCCACGTTCGGTCGAGTTGGCCGCACGCAGGAAGGGCGCTGTTGCTGCCGGTGTCGGTTCGTCCGTACCGGTCTACGCGGCGGACGCCGACGGCGGCGTCATCGTCGACATCGACGGCAACTCGCTGATCGATCTCGGGTCGGGTATCGCAGTCACAGGTGTTGGCGCGTCCAACGCAGCCGTTGCGGCAGCTGTCGCCGAGCAGGCCGCGCACTTCACCCACACCTGCTTCATGGTGACGCCCTACGAGGGTTATGTCGCCGTCGCGGAGCGGCTCAACGCCATGACCCCCGGCGACCACGAGAAGCGCACCGTCCTCTTCAATTCCGGTGCCGAAGCCGTCGAGAACGCGATCAAGGTCGCACGCTTGGCGACCGGCAAGACCGCTGTTGTCGCGTTCGACCACGCCTACCACGGTCGCACCAACCTGACCATGGCCCTGACCGCGAAGTCGATGCCGTACAAGTCGAACTTCGGACCGTTCGCGCCGGAGATCTACCGGATGCCGACGTCCTACCCGTTCCGAGACGCCGCCGGCCTCACCGGTGAGCAGGCAGCCAAGACGGTCATCACGCAGATCGAGAAGCAGATCGGCGCCGACACCGTCGCGGCCGTCATCATCGAACCGATCCAGGGCGAAGGCGGATTCGTCGTTCCTGCAGCCGGTTTCCTTCCGACACTTGTCGATTGGTGCAAGGCGAACAACGTCGTCTTCATCGCCGACGAGGTCCAGACCGGTTTCGCTCGGACCGGCGCGTGGTTCGCCAGTGACGACGAGGGCATCGTTCCCGACATCATCACGATGGCAAAGGGCATCGCGGGCGGTATGCCACTCGCCGCCATCACCGGCCGCGCCGACCTGCTGGATTCGGTACACGCAGGTGGTCTCGGCGGCACCTACGGCGGCAACCCCGTCGCCTGCGCAGCTGCACTGGCCACGCTCGACACGATGGTCGAACTCGATCTGCCTGCGCGTGCACGCGAGATCGAAGCGATCGTGAAGCCGCGGCTACAGGCACTCGCCGACGAGACCGGTGTCATCGGTGACGTCCGCGGCCGTGGTGCGATGCTCGCCATCGAGCTGGTCACGCCAGGCACGACCGATCCCGACGCAGCCATCACCAAAGCTGTTGCGGCAGAAGCGTTCAAGCAGGGTGTCGTACTGCTGACGTGTGGCACCCACGGCAACGTCGTCCGATTGCTCCCCCCACTCGTCATCAGCGACGAACTGCTCGACGAAGCCCTGACCGTCATCGAACAGGCTGTTCGCACGCTGTCGGCGTAGCTGCACCAAGAAACTCGAGGAGACCGAACACCATGCAAGACATCGCCGCACTGCTCGCTGCCGTCCCGACCGGACTGTGGATCGGGGGCGAGCAGGTCCAAGCCAGCAACGGTCGGACGTTCGCAGTTCACAACCCCGCAACCGGCGAGGTCCTCGTCGAGGTCGCCGACGCCTCCCCAGAGGACGGCGCTCGGGCAATGGACGCTGCCGCAGCCGCGCAGGGCTCCTGGGCGGCGACACCCGCCCGCGAGCGTGCCGAGATCCTGCGCAAGGCATGGGAACTCGTCATCGAGCGGCGCGACGATTTCGCTCTGCTGATGACGCTGGAGATGGGCAAGCCGCTCGCCGAGGCGCAGGGCGAAGTGAACTACGGCGGCGAATTCCTGCGGTGGTTCTCCGAAGAAGCGGTGCGGATCAACGGTAGGTACACCCCGTCTCCCTCCGGCAACGGCCGAATCCTCGTCACCAAGCAGCCGGTCGGGCCGACACTCGCGATCACGCCGTGGAACTTCCCGCTCGCCATGGGCACCCGCAAGATCGCGCCTGCGTTCGCGGCCGGCTGCACGATGGTGGTCAAGCCCGCAGCGGAGACTCCGCTGACGATGCTCCTTCTCGGTCAGGTGTTCGCCGACGCAGGATTGCCTGCGGGTGTGCTCTCGATCCTGCCGACCTCGCAGGCCGCCGCACTCACCGATCCGATGTTCGACGATGCCCGCTTGCGAAAAATCACGTTCACCGGATCGACCGGAGTCGGCAAAGTTCTTCTCGCACAAGCAGCTACACGGGTGCTGCGTACGTCGATGGAGTTGGGCGGCAACGCTCCCTTCGTCGTATTCGACGACGCCGACCTCGACGCTGCGGTGGACGGTGCGATGGCCGCGAAGATGCGCAACACCGGCGAGGCCTGCACGGCCGCGAACCGAATCCATGTCGACAACGCGGTACGCACCGAGTTCACAGCGAAGTTGACGGCACGTATGCAGGCACTGAAGGTGGGGCCGGGTCATTTGGAGGGCACTCAGGTCGGTCCGCTGATCACCGAGAAGCAACGGTCGTCGGTTGCGGACCTGGTCCGCGACGCAGCCGAGAAGGGCGCCGTCGTCACCACCGGTGGCAACAACGGCGCAGGCGAGGGCTACTTCTACGAGCCGACGGTGTTGGCCGACGTCACCGCCGATGCCCGAATCCTGCGGGAAGAGGTGTTCGGGCCGGTGGCCGCGATCACCGGATTCGACGGCGAAGACGAAGGTGTCGCAGCTGCCAACAACACCGAATTCGGTTTGGCCGCATACATCTACACGAAAGACCTCGACCGCGCCTTCCGCGTCGCCGAGGCCTTGGAGTCAGGGATGGTCGGCGTGAATCGCGGCATCATCTCCGATGTCGCCGCACCGTTCGGCGGCGTCAAAGAGTCCGGGATCGGACGCGAAAGCGGAAGTGAAGGCATCGAGGAATACCTCGAAATCAAGTACATCGCCTTCCAGTAACCGCGTTCGTAGAAGTCACTCGCTGTTACAGAAACACAAGAATCGAGAAGAAAGTCATGACCTCCCTCGGGACCTCGACCGCGCTTGCCACTCGCGACGACGAGCGGATCGCCGCCGCACTCGCTGGCATCGCGCCGCAGATGTGGTTCACCACAGACAGTTTCGGCACGCGCGCTGTGTTCGTCTGGCCAGACGAACCGATGCTGCTTGCCGACGTCTGCGCGATGTTCGAGAGTTTCGGACTGCGGCTCGCAGCACATAGTCGGCTCGAGACCGCGTCGGAGACGGGCCAGGCACACGAATTCGACTTCGGCATCCTCACCGTTTCCGCACCGGTGCTCGATCTCATCGCCGACGCCATCGCGGCGAGCGCAGCGGGTCGGTGGCGCATCGACCAGTACGCCCGACTCGTTGCCACAGCCGGAATCGGTTGGCGTGACGCTCTTCTCGTCCGCGCGGCATGCCGTTTCCTCGAACAGACGAAGCTGGGCCTTTCGCAGGCCTACGTCATCGAATCCCTTGTGCGAAACCCCGATTTCGTCAGGGCGATCATCGCCCTGTTCCATGCCAGATTGGATCCGGCGACCGCACCTTCGGACGACTCCGCTGCACGGTCCGCCGTGGCGACCCTGGTCGAGCAGGCAGCAACTCTCGACGAGGACCGAATCCGTCGCGCCCTTGCGGCATTCGTCCTGTCCGTGTTGCGCACCAACTGGTTTCAGACCGATGCCGCAGGCCGACCGAAGTCGTATGCGTCCTTCAAGATCGACTCGGCACAGCTGACGGCCCGTGACGCGGTCGTCCCGTACCGCGAGATCTTCGTCCACTCCGACATCGTCGAAGGCGTCCACCTGCGTAGCGGTGCGGTCGCCCGCGGCGGTCTGCGGTGGTCGGATCGGGCCGACGATTACCGCACCGAGGTGCTCGGGTTGATGAAGACCCAGTCGGTGAAGAACGCTCCCATCGTGCCGATGGGCGCCAAGGGTGCGTTCGTCCTCAGGTCAGCGGACACGTCCGCGGCCGACGGCTATCGCATCTTCATTCAGGGCCTGCTCGACGTGACCGACAACATCGTCGACGGCTCGGTTGTTCATCCTCGCGACACCGTGTGCCGCGACGGCGACGACGCCTATCTCGTCGTCGCCGCGGACAAAGGCACCGCGAAATTCTCCGATCTCGCCAATTCGATTGCCGCCGAATACAACTTCTGGCTCGGCGACGGGTTCGCATCGGGCGGGTCCGCGGGCTACGACCACAAGGCCATGGGCATCACCGCCCGCGGCGCCTGGCTCTCCGTCCGCAGACATTTCGCGGAGTCAGGACGCAACGTCGATACCGACGACTTCACGGTCGTTGGCATCGGTGGTATGTCCGGAGACGTGTTCGGCAACGGAATGTTGTTGTCGCGCAAGATCAACCTGGTCGGTGCGTTCGACCATCGGCACATCTTCCTCGACCCGAACCCCGATGCCGAAGTGTCCTTCGGCGAGCGGATGCGGTTGTTCGCGCTGCCGACCTCGTCATGGGGCGACTACGACGCAACCAAGATCTCCAGCGGCGGTGGCGTGTTCTCGCGCTCGGCCAAGTCGATCGTGCTGACCGACGAGGTCCGCACGCGACTCGGGATCACCGCATCGCAATGCAGCCCGGACGAGTTGATCCGCGCGCTGCTGCGTGCTCCCGTCGACCTGCTGTGGAACGGCGGCATCGGCACCTACATCCGCGCGGCGACCGAATCGGATATCGACGCCCAGGACCCGGCAAACGATCGCGTACGGGTCAGCGCAGCCGAATTGCGTTGTGGCGTCATCGGTGAGGGCGGCAACCTCGGCCTCACCCAGCAGGCACGCGTCGACTACGCACTCGGTGGTGGCCGCATCAACGCCGACTTCATCGACAACGCCGCAGGCGTCGCAACCTCCGACCTCGAAGTCAACCTCAAGATCGCCCTCGATACCGGAGTGCGGTCGGGCGCGTTTACGAAGGCGAGCCGCAATCGCCTGCTCGAAGGGGTCTCCGACGACGTCGCGCGGCGGGTGCTCGACGACAGTTCCAATCAGATTCTCGCGATCAGCCTCGCGGCCGCACAGGCGAACTACCTACTGGAACGGCACATCCGTCTGATCGGCAACCTGACCGCAGAGGGTGGCATCGACCCGACCGTCGAGGGCCTGCCGTCGAAGGCGGAACTGAAGAAGCGCGCCGAATCGGGTCGCGGGCTCACCCTACCGGAGATTGCGATCCTGCTCGCCCAGTCCAAAAACCTGGTGTCGCAGGAACTGCTCGCCTCGACCGTCCCCGACGACGAACTGTTCGCCGACCGGTTGACTGCCTACTTCCCGACACCCGTCGCCGAAGCGGCACCCGATCTGATTGCGGCCCATCCGCTTCGGCGCGAGATCGTTGCCACCGCGATCGCCGACGAACAGCTCAACCGGGTCGGTCCGGGCACGATCTTCCGGATGCAGGAACGTCTCGGGGTCAGCACAGCCCAGGTGGCACTGGCGTACGCCGCCGTACGCGGGATCCTCGATCTCGACGCGGTGTGGCTCGATTGCTTGCAACGCGAGGTCGATGAGGGACAACGCGCGCAGGCATTGCTGGAGATCCGCGAACTGGTCGAGCATCTGACGTCGTGGCTGTTGCGGAGCCGCCGTGACAACGCGACCCCGCAGGTCTCGATCGAGCAGTTCGCCGGATCGGTCCGCAAGCTGATCGAGCTGACCAGGTCGGCCTGAGCCGCGACGAGGGGCAGGTTCGACCTATCGTTGTCGGGTGCCTGCCAACCACATCCTCATCGCAGACGACGATCCGGTGGTGCGCGACGTGGTCCGCCGGTATCTGATGCATGCCGACATGCTCGTCACCGAAACTGCCGACGGCGAGACAACATTGGCAGCGTTACTGGATCAGCACACCCCTGTCGACCTCGCAATTCTCGACGTGATGATGCCCGCACCCGACGGCATAGCGATCTGTAGAGCTCTGCGTACGCAACACCGCAGCGACATTCCGATCATCCTGCTGACCGCGCTCGGCGACGAAGACGACCGGATTCTCGGGCTGGAGGCAGGCGCCGACGACTACGTCACCAAGCCGTTCAGCCCTCGCGAACTGGCTCTGCGCGTCGCGTCGGTGCTGCGTCGAGCGCACATGCGTGCCGACGCGGGTGGCGACGAGACCCTCCGCGACGGCGCGATCGAGGTTCGACCGGCCGCGCAATCGGTGCTCGTGGACGGGCGGACGGTCGAACTGACCGTGCGCGAATTCGCCCTGCTCCTCTTCTTCGTCAACCATCCGCAGACCGTCTACTCTCGCGAAGAACTGCTCGAGCACGTGTGGGGTTGGTCGTTCGGCGACCTATCGACTGTCACCGTGCACGTCAAACGATTGCGGGCAAAACTGGGGTCGGCGCACCGGATCGAGACTGTGTGGGGCCGCGGCTATGCCTGGGGCCGCTCGGGCACGGTCGACACACCTGCTGGTTGACACAGCTACCGTCGATGTACATGTGATTGTGAGTATCAGGATTTTCCGGCATGCTTGAGCTTCGGAAGTGATCGCCGTCTCACAGGCGTTGCCGTCGCTCGTTCAATCGTCGTCTCGAGGAGCAGTTTCAATTGGGCCATTACAAGAGCAATGTCCGCGATCTGGAGTTCAACCTGTTCGAGGCACTGCAGATTCAGAGAGTGCTCGAGACCGGCGCGTACGGCGACCTCGATGTGGCCACAGCTCGCGACATTCTCGACGAGGTGCGACGCCTCGCGGAGGGACCCTATGCCGACTCGTTTGCTGACGCCGACCGCAATCCGCCGACCTTCGACCCCGAAACACACGAGGTCACGCTGCCGGAGTCGTTGACGAAGTCGCTTCGTAAAGCTTTCGAAGGCGGCTGGGATCGCCTCGGGCTCGAACCGGAAGTCGGCGGAACACCCGCACCGAAAGCGCTGTACTGGGCGATGGTCGAGATGTTCCTCGGCGCCAACCCCGCGGCACATGTCTACTGGGCCGGCGCAACACTCGCCAACATCTTCTTCCGCAACGCGACCCCGGAGCAGAAGAAGTGGGCCGTGCTCGCTGCCGACCGCAACTGGGGCGCCACGATGGTGCTCACCGAACCGGACGCCGGTTCCGACGTCGGCGCCGGACGGACTAAAGCGATCGATCAGGGTGACGGTTCCTGGCATCTCGAGGGCGTGAAGCGCTTCATCACCTCGGGTGACTCCGGCGACCTGTACGAGAACATCTTCCATCTCGTGCTCGCGCGACCCGAAGGTGCCGGACCGGGTACCAAGGCCTCAGCTTGTTCTTCGTCCCGAGGTTCCACTTCGACAAGACAACCGGCGACCTCGGTGACCGCAACGGCGTCTTCGTGACCAACGTCGAACACAAGATGGGCCTCAAGGGTTCGGCGACGTGCGAACTCACCTTCGGTGGGCACAACGTCCCAGCGGTCGGCTGGCTTGTCGGCGACGTGCACGACGGCATTGCGCAGATGTTCGACGTCATCGAATACGCCCGAATGCTGGTGGGCACCAAAGCTATTGCGACGCTGTCGACCGGCTACCTCAACGCGCTCGAATACGCGAAACAGCGGGTGCAGGGTGCCGATCTCACACAGATCGCCGACAAGACCGCACCCAAGGTCACGATCATCGCGCACCCTGATGTCCGCCGTTCGCTGATGATGCAGAAGGCCTACACCGAAGGCCTGCGCGCTGTGTACCTCTACACCGCCGCCCATCAGAATCTCGACCTCGCCCAACACGTCTCGGGCGCCGACAAAGACGTCGCATACCGCGTCAACGACCTGCTCCTGCCCGTCGTCAAGGGCGTCGGCTCCGAACGCGCCTACCGCTATCTGGCCGAGTCACTGCAGACCCTCGGCGGGTCGGGCTATCTGCAGGACGACCCGATCGAGCAGTACATTCGCGACTCGAAGATCGACAGTCTCTACGAAGGCACGACCGCAATTCAGGCGCAGGACTTCTACTTCCGCAAGATCGCGCGAGATCGTGGCGTCGCACTCGGCCACATCGCCGGCCAGATCACCGAGTTCATCGGCAAGGAGTCCGCAGACGACCGCTTCAAGGGCGACCGCGCTCTGCTCGCGACCGCACTGGAAGACGTTCAGACGATCGCGGCGACGCTCACCGGCTACCTGATGGGTGCCCAGCAACGCCCGACCGAGCTGTATCGCGTCGGCCTCGGCTCGGTTCGGTTCCTGCTGGCGGTCGGCGACCTGCTCATCGGCTGGCAGTTGCTGCACCACGCAGAAATTGCGGTCGCGGCCCTCGACGGTCAGCCGTCAGCGACGGACAAGTCGTTCTACGAGGGCAAGATCGCGGTAGCGCAGTTCTTCGCGCGCAACGTGCTGCCCGAACTGACCGCGACCCGCGCGATTCTGAGCGACATCGACAGCGCCATCATGGATCTGGACGAAGCGGCCATGTAGCGAGACTGCTCAGTGGGTCGACCGCTCAGTGGGTCGGCTGACTCAGTCGTTGCAATGCGAACTGCGTCAAGGCGATCAACGCCTGCTTCGCCGAATCCCGCACCCGCGCGTCGATCGACATGATCGGCACATCGGCAGATATCGCGAGCGCTTGACGGATGTCTTCCGACGGATACGACGGCGCACCGTCGAACTCGTTGATCGCCACGAGGAACGGCAGACTTCGCGCTTCGAAGAAGTCGACCGCAGCGAAACTGTCTTCCAGTCTCCGCGTATCGATCAGCACGACGGCACCGATCGCGCCACGGATGAGGTCGTCCCACATGAACCAGAATCGGTTCTGACCAGGTGTGCCGAACAGGTACAACACCAAGTCCTCGGACAGGGTGATACGGCCGAAGTCCATCGCAACAGTCGTCGTGGTTTTGTTGGGCGTCGCCGACAGGTTGTCCACCTCGGCGCTCGCGTTCGTGACGAGAGCCTCGGTCCGCAGCGGCACGATCTCCGAGACGGCACCGACGAGAGTCGTCTTGCCGACACCGAATCCGCCTGCGACGACGATCTTCGTCGAGGTCGCCCGACTGGACCGACGGGGAGCCGGCGGATCAGATCTTGTGTAGTCCACTGAGCACCCTTTCGATCAATTCGCGACGCTCGTCCACGCTCGAATCTTCACCGAGCGTGGCGAGTATCTGCACATGTCCACTTTCGACGAGGTCGGCGACAAGCACGCGCGCCACGCCGATCGGTACGCCGACCCGTGCGGCGATCTCGGCGACCGACGGCGATTGCTTGCTCAACGCAAAGATCGTCGCCTCGATGTCACCCAACTCCCAATGCCTGTTTCCAGCCTCCGGCAATGCCTGGATGAGCGCCTCGATAGCCAATTCGACGGCAGGTCGGGTCCTTCCTGACGTCAGCGAATACGGCCGAACCAGGCTTGGTTCGGTACCGGAATCATCGCTGCTGTGATCGGCCATCGTGCACCTCGTCCATCATGAACCCAAGTTGACGCGAGGACTGGCTTGCACGGCTTCGCCGACGCGATCGACGAGGATCGCCATCTCGTAGCCGACCTGGCCGATATCGCAGGACGGTCCGGTGAGCACGGACAGAATCGAACCGTCGCCGACGTTCATCAGCAACAGGTATCCGCGCTGCATCTCGACAACCGACTGCAGGACGCCGCCGCCGTCGAACAGATTCGACGCTCCGACCGACAAACTCGCGAGACCCGACGTCACCGCCGACAACTGTTCGGCCCGATCCTGCGGCAGATGGTCACTCGCGGCCATCAAAAGTCCATCGGTGGACACCAATACCGCGTGCGAGACGCCGGGTACTTCGTGCGCGAAATTGGACACCAACCAGTCGAGCGAACGACCGTCCCCTTGTTCGTAACCGGCGTTCATCGTTCTCCTTCGGTGCGATCAGTGTTTGTCGTGCGAACCGCACGTCCGTCTCGCACACCACGTTGGTGCCGATTCAGACTCTCGCGGATAGTCTCCGGATCTCGTGCTCGTCGCCGCGCTTTACCAGCAGCCGATGACAGCGCGCCTGGGACGAGTCGGTCACCGGGTTGACGCATCGGCAATCCGGAATCCGTTCGCGACTCGACGCCTGCGGCCACCGCACGGTCCGCCGCCGACCAGCCGTCGTCGGCTGGTGAATTCCAGTCCCGCGGTGCGGACCACTCCGGCGCGTTCGATTCTGTCAGCCACGCCGACACCATGTCGGCGAAGATCGGCGTATCGGCCTCGGGGGCCGGTTGCGATTCCTCGAGGCGTGACTGGAAGAACGACGCAGTTCGAGCTGACCGATAACGATGTCGCCGCTCGGATTCGGCTGTCTCCGCTGGTTCTGCGGGTTCCTGACTGCGATGGCTGCCGGTGTCGTAGGACGGTGGTGACGACTGCTCGGCGCGAACCGACTGCTCGGGGCGGACGGGCTGCTCTCCTCGAACCGGCAGTGGCGCTGCGGGCGGCTCGGCAGCTATCGGCGGCGGAACCGCACTCGGTCGCCGGGTCGGCAACGACGGGGACGCAGGCTGCTGAGGTCGGGCAGCTGGCTCGGTGCCGATTGCGGGCGACGGAGCGGGCGGGATATCGCCTGCAGGTCTCCGCGTCGGAAGGCCGGTTGCGCCACGTTGCGGCAGACCGCTCGGCTGCGACCGCGTCGGCAAGGGTTGTTGCGGTAGCTCACGCGGTTGTGCGTCACGTTGCGGTGCGTCACGCTGCGGCTGCGCCGCCGGGTGCGGCGGTCCACCCCGCAGGGCGGTGCTGCCCGGAGTACGGCGCGGCAGACCGGTAGGCATGCCTTCCTGCGCAGGCTGTTGCAGCTCCGCGACGGGATTCGGACTCTGCACAGGACGATCCTGGCGGCCACCCGCCGGCTGGCGAATGCTGGACTGTGCGGGCGCAACCAGAGCCGACGGCAGATGGACGCTCGCCGTGACACCAGCGTTGCGCTCGCCCTCCTCGGTTGCGCGCAGACGGACAGTGACGCCGTAGCGTTCCGCCAGCCGACCGACCACGAACAGGCCCATGCGACGGGTCGTCTCCACGGTCACCGTCGCGGCCGAGGCGAGTCGCTCGTTGATGGCCGACAACTTGTCCGGCGGTATGCCGATGCCGTGGTCCGCGATCTCGACCAGCAGTCCACCATCGACAGACCGGCCGTAGCCGAGCACGACGTCCTGCTCCGGCGGCGACGCGCGCAACCCATTTTCGAGCAGTTCGGCGAAGAGGTGCACGATATCGGTCGCTGCTGCGGCACTGACGGCACCGTCGGGAGCCGCACCGAGCTTCACTCGTTGGTAATCCTCGACCTCCGACATCGAGGCGCGCAGGATGTCGCCGAGCTGAACGGTCCCCGTTTCGGTCTTGCGCGTTCGCGTGCCTGCAAGAACAAGCAGGTTGTCACTGTTGCGACGCATTCTCGCGGCGAGGTGGTCGAGCCGGAAGAGGCTGTCGAGCCGACTCGGATCCTTTTCGTCGAATTCGAGCGACTCGATTATGCCGAGCTGCCGATCGATCAACGACTTGCTGCGGCGGGCCATCATCTCGAACATGTCGTTGACCTGCAGACGCAGCCGAGCCTGCTCACCGGCCAGCCGCAGAGCCTGGTTGTGCATGTCGTCGACGGCGCGGGCCAGCTGACCGATCTCCTCGGTTGTCCGTACCGGTACCGGCTCGACGGCGATGTCGTCGATGTGCTCGCCCGTGTTGATTCTGTCGATCTCGTTGGCGAGATCAGTGTGCGCGACCTTCAGCGTGCCTGTCCGTAGCCGGCGGATCGGGACGATGAGCGAGCGTGCGACCAACACAGCGAGCACCAACGCCGCAAGCAGGAAGGCGAGAACGATGATGCCGTTGCGGATCGTCGCCGACCTCGCGGCATCCGCGCGATCGTTGACGATCGAGCTGATCTCCGCGGCCGACTCCTTGTACATGCCGACGTAGATCTCGCGGCTGTCGAGCAGCACGGGGGTGAGCTTTTCAGTCGCGGCCGCAGCATCTCGCGTCGTGCGGAATTCGGCGACAGCTGCATCCGCCGCATCGGCGTTCGCGCGTAGCTTCGCAATCCGGTCAGCGGCCTCGGGATAGGAATTGTCGAGGGTGTCGAGCGTTGTATAGACACCACCGGATGCGGCTGCGACGCCGAGACCGACGTCCGCGGAGTTGATCAGAGCCCGAGCACCGGCGATCGTCCATTCGAACAGCTTCCGGCCCGCTGCCCAGGAATCGAGCAATTTGGCCTTCGCCGCGATGACGTCGGCATCCTGGATCGGCTCGACGATCTGCTCGAGAGCTTGCACCGCAGCGACCGAACTGTCGTCGCGTGCGGCTTGAATCTTCGGAATCTGCAACGGCGAACCCTTGCCGAGCTCGACCAGCCTGTCGCCCGCACCAACCATCGCGCGCAACGCGTCCGCGACATCGGAATCCAGGTTGTCCTCGGCAAGAGCTTCGTTCGTGCGGCCGATTGCATCCTGTAGTTCGGCGATTCGTTCCGGCGGGGCCTGGCCGACAGTCTGCTGGCCGGCGAGCACGGTGACGGCGACGGAGAGATCCACGATCAGCGGCACTTCGGCGACGCGATCGGCAGCGGTCTGTAGTTCAGCGGCTTCGTCGAAGTCGGACACCACGCGGATCGCGCCGAGAATCATGGCGGCAGCCAGCGGAACTGCGACGACAGCAGTCACCTTCCAGCGGAGACTCCACTGCTCGAGGTTCCACCATTTCGGTCGCGACTCGGTTGTTCTCCCCATTTCAGCTCACTTCCCACCATTATGAGGGCCCGATGTGCACGTGCAACTACGGTACCGACGCATACAAGGCCGCCTTACCGAATCTTGCGAGGGTGGAAGATCGGTAAGGTGACTATTGAACACTAGCGTGACGCAAGTAGCGTAGGAAAGCCCATACACGCATCGGGCTGACGTCGGGTCAGTCCCCGCAGCACCCGGTTGCCCCCGATAGAGGTGCACGCATCTCGCGTGTGGCCAGATTGCGAGCAGCGAGACCTTCGGGTTCGGGATAGTCCACAGCGACAAGACTCAAGCCGCGCGCCGGAGCGACAGTGATCATCGGCGAACGATCTCGCTCGTCGACAAGTTCTCCTGCCCACTGCACAGTGCGCTTGCCTTCACCGACGAACAGCACGGCACCGACCAGGCTGCGGACCATCGACCAGCAGAAAGCATCCGCGCTGACGTAGGCGTCCAGCCGGTCGCCCCGCTCGACCCAATCGAAACGCTGCAACTCACGCACGGTCGTCGCACCCTCACGACGCTTACAGAACGCGGCGAAATCGTGCAGGCCGAGCAGACGATCGGATGCTGCCTGCATCGCGCCGACGTCCAAGCCGCGACGCCAGGCGACGACACTGCGTGACTCGAGCGGATCGACACCGTAGGCGGCAGTCGTGAGTCGGTAGACATAGTGACGCCGGATTGCCGAAAAGCGAGCATCGAAATCCTTGGGCGCCAAGCTGATTCGCTTGATCCGCACGTCGGCGGGAAGAAACTTCGACATCCGATGGACCAGCTTGTCGAGGTCGGCAGGCGGGTCGACGACATCGGCGTGCGCCACCTGCCCCTCGGCATGGACGCCCGCGTCGGTCCGGCCTGCCACGGTCAACACGATCGGCTGCCGCAAGACAGTGCTCAGCGACTCCTCGAGCACACCGCACACGGTCCGCAGTCCGGGCTGCCGAGCCCAGCCCTTGAAATCGGTGCCGTCGTACGCGATATCGAGACGCGCCCGGGTCATTGGTAGGAACGGAGTCAGCCCGCCGTCCCCAGCGGGAACGACGGGCTGATCGGTGAGAGGCAACTCAGGCCTCGTCGGCCTTTTCCCGCTGCGACGGCGGCAGCTGGTAGCCGGCGGCTTCGGCAGCCTCGGCGGTTGCGAACCAGATCTCCGCAACAGTCGAGTTGAAGAAGCGCGTTCCGGGCAGGTGGTACAGCTTCGAGTCGGCGTTGCCCTTGATCGGGAAACCCTCCGGCTCGGAACCGTCCTCGAGCGGCGCATGGCTGCCCTCGGGGGTGGCGTCGGTCGCTGCGACAGCAGACGACTCGTCGGTCACGCCTGCTGCAACAGCGTCTGCGTTGGCAACCTCCGCGTCGGTCGCGTCGGCCTCGACGGCCGCAACGACGTTCGCGGGTTCTGCACTTGCAGCCTGCTCGGCCGACTTCTTCTTCGAAGCGGCTGCGCGGGTCGCGCGGCTTGCCTCGTTGGATGCCGTCTTCTCGCGAACGAGCTCGATGATCGCCATCGGCGCGTTGTCGCCCTTGCGGGGAACGGTCTTGATGATGCGGGTGTATCCACCTTCACGATCCGCGAACGACGGACCGATCTCGGCGAACAAGGCGTGTACGACATCCTTGTTGCGGATCACCTTGAGCACCTCGCGACGATGCGCGAGCGTGCCCGACTTGGCGTGGGTCACGATCTTCTCGGCGTACGGACGAAGGCGCTTGGCCTTGTTCTCCGTCGTCGTGATGCGACCGTGCTCGAAGAGGGCGGTGGCCAGGTTGGCCAGAATCGCCTTCTGGTGCGAAGCCGACCCGCCGAGACGGCGACCCTTACTGGGCTTGGGCATGATTGATTCTCCTGTTGTAAAGAACGCGGCGACGCGTCCTTCGAGGTCTTAAAGCTGTTCGGTCTCGGCGTAGTCCTGGTCGGTGCTGTCGTTGTCGTGGAACGAGCCGGCCTCGGCGTCGTTCCAGGTCCCGGTAGCAGCGTCGTATCCCGCAACACTCGAGGGATCGAAGGACGCAGGGCTGTCCTTGAGCGAGAGGCCGAGCGAGTGCAGCTTGACCTTCACCTCGTCGATGGACTTCTGGCCGAAGTTGCGGATGTCGAGCAGGTCCGATTCGGTACGTGCCACGAGCTCGCCGACGGTGTGAACGCCTTCACGCTTGAGGCAGTTGTAGGAACGGACGGTGAGGTCCAGATCCTCGATCGGCAAACCGAACGACGCGATGTGATCGGCCTCGGCGGGCGAGGGTCCGATCTCGATGCCTTCGGCTTCGACGTTCAGTTCACGAGCCAGACCGAACAGCTCGACCAGGGTCTTACCCGCCGAAGCGAGCGCGTCCCGCGAGGTGATGGAGTTCTTGGTCTCCACGTCGAGGATCAGCTTGTCGAAGTCGGTGCGCTGCTCGACACGAGTTGCCTCGACCTTGTACGTGACCTTGAGGACCGGCGAGTAGATCGAGTCGACCGGAATGCGGCCGATCTCGGCGCCGGACGCCTTGTTCTGCACGGCGGGAACGTAGCCACGGCCACGCTCGACGACAAGCTCGATTTCCAGCTTGCCCTTGTCGTTCAGGGTCGCGATGTGCATGTCCGGGTTGTGGACTGTGACGCCGGCCGGGGGGACGATGTCTCCCGCGGTGACGGTTCCCGGACCCTGCTTGCGGACGTACATGGTGACCGGCTCGTCCTCTTCGGAGCTGACCACGAGGCCCTTGAGGTTCAGGATGATGTCGGTGACGTCTTCCTTCACACCGGGGACGGTGGTGAACTCGTGCAGAACGCCGTCGATACGGATGCTTGTGACAGCTGCGCCCGGGATCGACGAGAGCAACGTGCGGCGAAGCGAGTTGCCGAGGGTGTACCCGAAGCCAGGCTCGAGCGGCTCGATGGTGAACTTCGAGCGATTGTCAGCGATGACCTCTTCGGTCAGTGTTGGCCGCTGAGAAATGAGCATGTGTGTTTCCTTCTGTTGAGGACGTCCGCTATTTGACGCCCAACGATGAGGCGGCTTCGCCGCTCGTGAGTCTTTTCGGAGGGCCTGCCCTCCGAAAAGACTCACGAGCGATAGGCCTACTTCGAGTAGTACTCGACGATCAACTGTTCGGTCAGCGGCACATCGATCTGTGCACGCTCCGGCTCCTGGTGGACCAGGATCCGCAGGCGGCCCGGGATGACCTGGAGCCAACCCGGAACCGGGCGGTCGCCGACGGTCTCGCGCGCAATCTGGAACGGCAGCGTGGAGAGCGACTTCTCGCGAACGTCGATGATGTCGTACTGGGTGACGCGGTAGCTCGGGACGTCGACCTTCTTGTTGTTCACCAAGAAGTGGCCGTGGCTGACGAGCTGACGGGCCTGACGACGGGTACGGGCCAGTCCGGCGCGGTACACGACGTTGTCGAGACGGGTCTCGAGCAGGCGCAGCAGGTTCTCGCCAGTCTTGCCCTTGAGGCGGTTCGCGGCCTTGTAGTACAGGCTGAACTGCTTCTCCATCACGCCGTAGGTGAAGCGAGCCTTCTGCTTCTCCTGCAGCTGGAGCAGGTATTCGCTCTCCTTGATCCGCGCGCGGCCGTGCTGGCCGGGCGGGTAGGGACGACGCTCGAATGCCTGGTCGCCTCCAACGAGGTCGACGCGCAGACGACGCGACTTGCGGGTCATGGGTCCGGTATAACGTGCCATTTTCTAGTTCCTAACCTTTCCCGCTAGACCCGACGCCGCTTGGGCGGACGGCAGCCGTTGTGCGGCTGAGGAGTGACATCGGAGATGGTGCCGACCTCGAGGCCTGCGGCCTGAAGCGAGCGGATCGCGGTCTCACGGCCGGAGCCGGGTCCCTTGACGAACACGTCGACCTTCTTGACACCGTGCTCTTGCGCCTTGCGGGCAGCATTCTCGGCGGCGAGCTGAGCGGCGAACGGCGTGGACTTACGCGAGCCCTTGAAGCCAACGTGGCCCGAGGACGCCCACGAGATGACGTTGCCTGCCGGATCGGTGATCGAAACGATCGTGTTGTTGAACGTGCTCTTGATGTGCGCGTTGCCGTGCGGGACGTTCTTCTTGTCCCTCCGGCGGGCCTTCTGAGTCTTCTTGGGGCCGCTGGTGCGTGACTTAGGGGGCATTACTTCGCCTTCTTCTTGCCGGCAATGGTGCGCTTGGGGCCCTTACGGGTGCGCGCATTGGTCTTGGTGCGCTGGCCACGAACGGGCAGCCCACGGCGGTGGCGAAGGCCCTGGTAGCAGCCGATCTCGATCTTGCGACGGATGTCTGCCTGAACCTCGCGGCGCAGGTCACCCTCGACCTTGAGCGATTCTTCGATGTACTCGCGAAGCTTCGCGAGGTCGTCGTCGCCGAGGTCCTTGCTGCGCAGATCCGGGTTGACGCCGGTTGCCGCAAGAATTTCCTTGGAGCGGGTACGGCCGATGCCGTAGATGTAGGTCAGTGCGATCTCCATCCGCTTTTCGCGGGGTAGATCTACACCAGAAAGACGTGCCATTTGGCGCTTTTCCTTTTGTAGCAGAGGTCTGCTCCCATGCCGTCCCCCTTCTTATCGGGGCCCCGGCCTCTGGTCCGGGGGTAGTCCATCGCAGCCCGGGACAAGCCCGGAAATCCGCACTGCGTGGATGGCGTTGGGAGGTCTTCTTCTGACCAAGCCGATCTTGGCGATCGGTGCTCGGACGATGGTCGTACGTCAGCCCTGGCGCTGTTTGTGGCGCAGGTTTTCGCAGATCACCATGACTCGCCCGTTACGGCGAATCACCTTGCACTTCTCGCAGATGGGCTTGACGCTTGGGTTGACCTTCACGTCTGTCCAATCTCTGTCGACGTCCACCGTTGGGGTGGACATGGTTCTCCCGCGCCTGCGAAGACGCGGGAAGCTTGTGGGTCGGCCGATTGCTCCGACTCGTTGACTACTTGTAGCGGTAGACGATGCGTCCGCGAGTCAGGTCGTAGGGCGAAAGCTCGACGACCACCCGATCCTCGGGAAGGATGCGGATGTAGTGCTGCCGCATCTTTCCGCTGATGTGCGCGAGAACTTTGTGTCCGTTCTCCAACTCAATGCGGAACATCGCATTGGGCAGGGGCTCGACTACGCGTCCCTCGACTTCGATGGCCCCGTCTTTCTTCGCCATATCCTCCGCGATCCTGGCTCGTTAAAACCTAGTTCGATTGCTCATGTTTGTACTGCTGGTTCGGTGCGCGAACATCGAGTCCGACAGGCCACGAACGCCGGCTACGAACGTAAGCCGGAACAGGAAACGTCGAGAAGAAACGTAAAACCTGACGTGGGCACGCAAACAACCGGCACGCACAGCGCACCGCTGGTCTATGATACCGGCATTTGCTCACCAGGCCAAATGGCCTCACCTGGGATCGAGACCCGACGAGACGGTCCGGCGACGCGGCCTGGCGCACCGTCAAGAGGCCAGGTGCGGTCAGCAGACACGAGGACCCGGATCCGCACCGGCAACGACAGCCGTCAACCACGCGACGGTACCTAGCTCCGGGATGATTTCGGCACTGATGTGCTCGGTCGCGGGCACCTTTATATACCGCAGTTCCACCCCCGCCGCGCAGTACTTCGCTGCGACGGGATCGCTAGCGAACTCGGCTGGCAACAACTGGTCCGTAGTGGAATGCCACATCAGGATCGGCATCCGAGGCATCACCGCAGGCTGGCCGAGGCTCGATTCCCGCAGCACACGTTGCAACACCGGATTCTGCAGAACAGCCTGATCTTTCAGATACTCGCCGACTGGACGTGGCAGCGTCGTGAAGAAAGTTGTGTAGAGGCAGCGATCGCTGAGGTCCTCCAATACCCGCAATCCGTCCTCGGTCAGGTTCGACCGCAGCACCTCGTCGAAGTCCGGATACTCACGCGCAAGTCCGGACACCGCGAGCCATCCTGTGAAGTTCGCTTGAAACTGCTTGCCGGACATCGCGAACGGCGCGATCTCGACCTTGTCGCCAGGCACACCGCCCTGCGCGCTCGCCCGGATGTTCAACTCGGGTGCGTAGGAACCATGAGCTTCCGCGGCCGACGCCGTCGAGTTTCCGCCGCCCGAATACCCCCACATGCCGATCGGCGCCCGCTCCAGGCCCATCCCTGCCCGCTGCGTCGCACGAATTCCGTCGAGGACCATGTATCCCTCGCTCGGCGACATGATCGTGTTCTTCTTGCCGTCGAAGTCGGGCATCGTGACGGCCATCC
Organism: Antrihabitans spumae; assembly: GCF_043944905.1. Lineage (NCBI taxonomy): Bacteria > Bacillati > Actinomycetota > Actinomycetes > Mycobacteriales > Nocardiaceae > Antrihabitans > Antrihabitans spumae. The sequence goes on along the minus strand of NZ_JBIMSN010000062.1, from coordinate 72,087 downwards.
CTGCAGCGAGGAATTGGCCCATCAACGACGTCTCTTTCATCAGGCCCGTGCGAATGGTGAAGGACGGATTGCAATGCGAGCCGAGGCCGTCGATCGCCTCCTGATAGGAGATCAACGGACGCTCCCCCGGACCGATCCACGGAATACCGGGTACGAGAACGGTTGTCGCCGTCGCAAGCGGATTACCCCCGCGCATCCGTGCTCCGGTAGAGCAACTGCTTTGCATACACGGGGATAGGGATCGCGAGGAAAGGTCTGAATCTCGCGCGTACGGATGATGTCGCCGTTGTTCAGTGAGCCGAAATCGGCGGGATCGTCGTACCACGCGTCCTTGGCTGGGACGGGTACGGGCACGAAGGGATAGATATCGGCTTCGTTTGGCAGGGGCGGCAACGGAAAGTCCCTGGCTGCGGCCGGAGGCGCGAGCAGCGTCGCCAACACCAGCGCCGAGGCCAGAAGCGGCACAGCCCCCAGCGCTGTGCCGATTCCGAACCTGCGTCGATCGCCGGAAGATCGCATGCCAACCCCATCGTCGCGCGTACGGTAAGGCTCACACTACAACATGGTCAACAGTTATAAACAAGCCATCTTGTTCATAAAAGATAAAGTAGTTTCGAAAGATGGTCAGCGCCGCAAGATCTTCAGCCACCGTTGGGCAGCCGACGCAAGGTCGACGAATCCGCGGCCTCGACGCCGATCAGCGCCGATTGCAACGCCGCGATCACCTACTCGACGCAGCAACCGCGCTGTTCGCCGAACGTGGCTACCACAACACGGCGATCGAACAGATCTGCCAGAACGCCTTCGTCGGGACCAAAGCGTTCTACGAACTGTTCGAAAACAAGGAAGCCCTCTATATTGCGTTGCTTGCGCAGGTCAGCGAGCAGATCGAAGCACGTGTGGTCGCTGAACTCGCCGTTGCTCCCGACGACGAAACCGACGCCGTCACGTCTGTGATCTCGGCGTTCGCGCACGCGCTCGTCGATGATCCTCGCGTTGCTCGCGTCACCTTCGGCGAAGCAGCAGGCATCTCCCCCGCAGTGGAACGGCAACGCCGAAAGAATCGGCGTTGGGCCGCCGCCTTCCTCCAACAACTGTGGAGGCAATACGACGCGGACTCGACGACGACCGATTACCGCGCGCTCGCCATCGCAACGATCGGCGGAATGTTCGAACTCGTCGCCGACTGGTTGCAGCCAGACGGCAATTCGTCGACCGTCGAAGGCCTCGTCGACGACCTGACAACGTTTGCAGCGACGGTGCGACGTGGGATCGCCGACGCGAATACACGCTGATGCGGGTGTTGCTGCAGCGGGTCACGGCGGCGTCGGTGACGGTCGATGGTGTGCGGGTCGGCAGCATCGAACCCGACGGCCACGGGCTGGTGGCGCTCGTCGGGGTGACGCACACGGATTCGGTCGACGACGCGCAGACGCTCGCCCGCAAGACGTGGACGCTCCGCATCCTCGACTCCGAGGAATCAGCCTCCGACGTCGGGGCGCCGATTCTTGTGGTCAGCCAGTTCACGCTCTACGCCGATACCCGCAAGGGTCGACGTCCCTCCTGGTCGAACGCCGCCCCCGGCCCGGTCGCCGAACCGCTCGTCGACGCATACGCTGCCGAACTACGCTCGCTCGGAGCGAGCGTCGCGACGGGATCCTTCGGCGCGAACATGCAGGTCAGCCTCGTCAACGACGGGCCGGTGACGGTGCTCCTCGAAACGTGACGGCCATCGGCGTGCACGCAATCGGGTCGGGATGCGTCAGGTCGCCTTGCACACCGACCACGAACGGCGCATTCCGATCGTCCGAATTGCGTCACGGTAGGTTCAGCGGGTGTCGCCGAACCTCCGTGAGCTGATCAACGCCCTTGCCGCCCTCGCCACCGGCGCACTCGCCGGTTTCGTCCTGGCGGACGCCCGCGGCGGCACCTGGGGGTTCGTCGCAAGCCCCGGACAGATCGAACGGTGGCAGGCGAGCGTCGCGGACAGCGTTGCAATAGGCATCGCGCTCGCCATACCAGCGTGTGCCCTGATGGCGTATAAGGGTTCTCGTCGGCTTGCCTGGATATCGATCGTCGCACTCGCATCGATCGTCACCGGACTCACGATTAGTCGCGCAGGCGGAGCAACCATCGATTTCGCAATCGCCGTCCAATACGTCCGGGCTGGCGCGGCAGGTTTGATACTCGGCTGCGCCACGGCTGCGGTGTGGGGTCGTATAAGTGGTCAGCTTGCAGTCGCGATCGGCACACTGTCGGCGTATCTCCTTGCGCGAGCATGGATCAAGTCAGGCGATCTCGGTGCTGCCGCAGCACAATTCGGCGATCCGCCACGGACGCTGATGTTCGTTGCCATCGTCCTGGCTGTTGCGGCGGCCGTGACGGCGCAATCGGCGTATCGGCTGCAGCGCCTCGACGCGAGAACGATCAGGTGGGCCGTAGCCGCTGCGATCGCATTCGTCGTCGTCAATCGACTGCTGTTCTCCTGGATCACCGATCAGCCACTGGACTCGAGGTTCGGAACTTGGGTTGTCATCGGCATCTCGATTGCAGTCGTGCTTGTCCTCGTCGATCTGATTGCCCGCGCTGTGTCGCGACCCAACGGGCAGTTCCTGCTTGTTGCTACCGCCGTCGCTGCCGGCGCGACGCTCGTCCTCAACGATGTTCGCCAGGCCTACCTCACGGTCGACACCTGGTGGATCGTCATCGTCGGAATCGTCGCCGTCGCTGTGGGTTTACGGATTTCGGTGCTCTGGAAGCACCCCATCGCGGGTCTTGGCGTCATGGCTGTCGTGCCGCTGGTCGCTGCAATCTGGCCCGACTTCGGAACCGACGGTCCGCTTCTCGTCATTCGCGTGGCTATCGTTGGACTCGGTGCCGCGCACGCGCTCGGCTCGACCTTCGCGGCAGACTCCGCATTCGCGACCTTCGGACTAGCGATTCCTTATGCCGCAACGGTCTTCACCGTGGCTGCGGCGGGCCCGCCAAGATATGTCATCGAAGGAACGACGTCCTACAAAGGCTCGTACGAACCCCTGATTGGTGTGCCCGCGTCACAGGAAGTCACCCAGGAGTTGAGCGCTGGCATTTCGCTTCGACTGCAAGCGCGGGGAGACTCCACATCGATGGACGGCGAGATGATATTCGGCCGCGGAGTGTCGCTTCCCAAGCACCCGGCCGATCTCGACGACCACCTCGGCCCCATCGCGATGTTGCTTGCCATGGCGTTCTGTGTCGTCGGCGTCGTGACGTTGCCGAAAAAGAATGCGGCCTGAGACCAGCGGGCCCAAGACCGGAACTTACTCCAGGCGGAGCGTAAGAATCCGCGGACCGTTTTCGGTGACCGCCACGGTGTGTTCCCAGTGCGCGCTGCGGCTGCCGTCGGTGGTGACGACGGTCCAGTCGTCGTCGAGAACGGCGGTGCGAGTGGTCCCAAGCGTGAGCATCGGTTCGATGGCAAGCACCGAGCCGACGACCAGCTCCGGCCCCTTGCCAGGGGCGCCTTCGTTCGGAAGGAACGGGTCCATGTGCATGCTGCGGCCGATACCGTGCCCGCCGTAGCCGTCGACAATTCCGTACTTGCGACCGTGCTCGACCTCGGCCGCCCGCGTTCCGAGTTCGATGGCGTGGGAGATATCGGTGAGCCGATTGCCCGCGATCATGGCGGCGATACCGGCGTCCATCGACAGTCGAGTGGCTTCGCTGAGCAGCCGGTCGGCTTCGATGATCTCGCCGACGCCGAAGGTCCACGCCGAGTCGCCGTGCCAACCATCGAGGATGGCACCGCAATCGATGGAGACGAGATCACCTTCGACGACGATGTCGTCGGCAGACGGGATGCCGTGCACAACTCGCTCGTTGATAGACGAGCAGATCGAGCCGCTGAAACCGTGGTAGCCCTTGAACGACGGGACCGCACCTGCATCACGGATCACCTGCTCGGCGACCGCGTCGAGTTCGAGAGTCGAAACCCCCGGCTTGGTGTGCTTGCGAACGGCAACAAGTGCCGCGCCGACGATCGCGCCCGCAGCAGCCATGGCGTCGAGCTCGCCGGCCGACCGGAACGGAACGACCTTACGTTTGCGGCCCAAGCCCATCAGTTACTCGAGCCCATCAGTGGCCCAGCGCGGCCAGTGCTCGTGCGTTGACCTCTTCGACCTCGCCTATACCGTCGACGGTCACGACGATTCCGTCGTAGTGGTCGAGGAGTGGAGCGGTCTCTTCGCGGTACACCCGGAGTCGGTTGCGAATCACGTCTTCGCTGTCGTCTGCACGGCCACGTGCCAGCATCCGTTCGACGACGACATCTTCGTCGACCGAGAGGGACAGCACTGCATCGAGCTTGTTGTCCAAGTTCTGCAGGATGCCTTCGAGGGCTTCGGCCTGATCGACCGTGCGCGGGAAGCCGTCGAGGACGAAGCCGTTCTCGGCGTCCGGTTCTGCTACTCGTGCTTCGACCATGCGGTTGGTGATCGAGCTGGGAACGAGGTCGCCCGCGTCGAGGTAACGCTTCGCTTCGAGGCCCACAGGCGTCTCTTGGCCGATGTTCGCGCGAAAGAGGTCACCGGTCGAAATGTGTGGAACGCCGAGCTTTTCGGAAATCAGAACAGCCTGTGTGCCTTTGCCGGCACCGGGAGGCCCGAGAAGTACAAGTCTCACTTGAGGAACCCTTCGTAATTGCGCTGCATAAGCTGGCTTTCGATCTGCTTCACGGTGTCGAGGCCGACGCTCACCATGATGAGCACCGCCGTGCCACCGAACGGCAGGTTCTGCGGTCCGCCCGACGAACCGATGTCGAGGAACAAGTTGGGCAGAACGGCAACGGTACCGAGGTAAATCGAGCCAGGAAGCGTAATGCGACTCAGAACATGATTCAGGTAATCAGCGGTGGGTCGACCCGGTCTGATTCCCGGGATGAAGCCACCGAATTTCTTCATTTCGTCGGCGCGCTCTTCTGGGTTGAACGTGATCGCCACATAGAAGTAGGTGAAGAAGACGATCAAGCCGAAGTAGATCGCGATGTACACCGGGTTGCTCGGGTTGACGAGGTACTGCTGGATCAGCTTTTGCCACCAGCTTGGATCAGGCGTCGTGTTCGACGCCGTGAGCTGCGCGATCAAGTTGGGAAGATAAAGCAGGGACGACGCGAAGATCACCGGGATGACGCCGGCCTGGTTGACCTTCAACGGCAGGTACGTCGACGAACCGCCGTACATCTTGCGACCGACCATCCGCTTGGCGTACTGCACCGGGATCCGGCGCTGACCCTGCTCGACGAATACGACCGCCGTGATGATGAGGAAAGCGGCAACACAGACGAGCGCGAAGACCAACCCGCCGCGGCTGTCCAGAATCGACTTGCCTTCGGTCGGGATACGCGATGCGATGCCCGCGAAGATCAGCAGCGACATGCCGTTGCCGACGCCACGTTCGGTGATCAGCTCGCCGAACCACATGACGAGCGCAGCGCCCGCAGTCATGACGAGAACGATGATGACGAGACCGAAGATGCTCTGGTCAGCGATGATGTCCTGCTGGCAACCCTGCAGCAGCTGACCGCGCGACGCGAGTGCAACAAGGCCGGTCGCCTGCAGGATGGCGAGGGCGATCGAGAGATAGCGCGTGTACTGCGTCATCTTCGCCTGGCCGGACTGGCCCTCCTTGCGGAGTTCCTCGAACCGCGGAATGACCACGGTGAGGAGCTGAACGATGATGCTCGCGGTGATGTACGGCATGATGCCGATCGCGAAAACGGACAGCTGCAGCAGCGCGCCGCCCGAGAAAAGGTTGATGAGCTGGTAGATACCAGCGGAGTCGCCGCCGGAGACTTGCTCGATACACGCCTGGACGTTTCCGTAGTCGACACCGGGCGACGGCAGAGCCGCACCGAAGCGATACAAGGCAACAAGCCCCAGCGTGAAGAGGATCTTCCGCCGCAAGTCCGGGGTCCTGAAAGCCGACACGAAGGCGGAAAGCACAGATCCTCCTAGCGGGCGGGGTGTAGTAAGGAGCTAGCTCCTCAACACCGCCGCGTCGTGGCTCGATCGACAGAGCCAATACCTGGCACGTCTAGACAGACAACTCTTGAACTCTAACAGTGGCTTCGATGGGCTTCGCTGCCACGATCAGGTCATGACAACCGAAGGGCCGTGCGACAGCACGAAGCTGCCGCACGGCCGATCGAATCGAGCTACTTTCCGAGCTCGGTGGCCGAGCCACCTGCTGCGGTGATCTTTTCCTTCGCCGAGGCGGAGACCTTGTTGACGGTTACCGTGATGGCAACGTCGATGTCTCCCTCGCCGAGGACCTTCACCAGCTGGTTCTTGCGAACCGCTCCGGCTGCGACGAGTTCCTCGATACCGACGGTGCCACCCTGTGGGAACAGTTTGGCGATCGCGCCGACATTGACGACCTGGTACTCGGTGCGGAAGGGGTTGGTAAAGCCCTTGAGCTTGGGCAGCCGCATGTGCAGCGGCATCTGCCCACCCTCGAAACGCGCAGGCACGTTCTTACGTGCCTTCGTGCCCTTGGTACCGCGGCCCGCGGTCTTGCCCTTCGAGCCGTCACCACGACCGACGCGAGTCTTGTCGGTCTTGGCACCCGGCGCAGGCTTGAGATGATGCAACTTGATGGTCATTTTCAGACCTCCTCAACTGTGACGAGGTGGCGCACCGTGTTGATCAAGCCACGGTTCTGCGCGTTGTCCTCGCGTACAACAGTCTGCCGAATACCCCGTAGACCGAGGGTACGAAGGCTGTCCTGCTGATTCTTCTTGGCGCCGATCTTGCTCTTGATCTGTGTGACTTTGAGATCAGCCATGGCTTGTTGCTCCTGCCTGTGCACGCGCACGCAGCATGCCGGCCGGGGCAACGTCCTCGATCGGCAGACCGCGACGGGCCGCAACCTCTTCCGGACGCTGCAGCGACTTGAGAGCTGCAACCGTCGCATGCACGACGTTGATCGCGTTGTCGCTACCGAGCGACTTGGACAGGATGTCGTGAATTCCCGCGCACTCCAGCACGGCACGGCACGCGCCACCGGCGATGACGCCGGTACCCGGGCTGGCCGGACGCAGCATGACAACGCCTGCCGCGGCCTCACCCTGAACCGGGTGCACGATGGTGCTGCCGATCATCGGAACGCGGAAGAAGCTCTTGCGTGCCTCTTCGACGCCCTTCTGAATGGCTGCGGGAACTTCCTTGGCCTTGCCGTAACCGACACCGACCAATCCGTTGCCGTCACCGACGATCACGAGGGCGGTGAAGCTGAAGCGACGACCACCCTTCACGACCTTCGACACACGGTTGATGGCTACGACGCGCTCGAGATGATTGCTCTTCTCTGCGGCGTTGCCACCACGGGAATCACGACGATCGCCGCGGCCGCCTTCGCGTCCACCGCCACCACCACGGTTATCCGTGCTCGGACCATTTGCTCCGGCGGGTCCGCTTCCGCCGTCACGCCTTTGACGTCCCGGCATCAGGCTTTCCTTCCGTTCTGCAATTGTGCTGACTTGTTGATAGAAGTGCGCATCAGAACTTCAACCCACCTTCGCGGGCTGCGTCTGCAAGCGCTGCAACGCGGCCGTGGTAGCCGTGGCCACCGTGGTCGAAGACCACCGTGTCCACACCGGCAGCCTTGGCGCGCTCGGCGATCAGCTGACCGACCTTCGCGCTCAGGGCCTTCTTGTCGCCCTCGGCGCCACGCAGGTCGGTTTCGGTCGTCGACGCGGCCGCAAGGGTGCGGCCGGCGAGATCGTCCACCAACTGAACGTGGATGTGGCGAGAAGACCGGTTGACCACGAGACGCGGACGTTCCGGGGTGCCGGAGATCTTCTTGCGCAGACGGAAGTGACGACGAGCCTTCGACAGTCGACGGACCGTCGAGGCATCCTTGCCGAGCGGCGTACGCTTCGGCGCTGCTGTGCTTTTCGCGGATGTTGTCATTTACTTACCCGTCTTTCCGACCTTGCGGCGGATCTGCTCACCCTCGTAGCGAATGCCCTTGCCCTTGTACGGGTCGGGACGACGCAAGCGACGGATGTTGGCCGAAATCTGGCCGACCTTCTGCTTGTCGATACCGGAAATCGAGAATCGGGTCGGCGTCTCGACGGCAAACGTGATGCCTTCGGGAGCCTCGATCGGGACCGGGTGGCTGTAGCCGAGCGCGAACTCTAGGTTCTGGCCCTTCAACGCGACACGGTAACCGACGCCGTGAATCTCCATTTTCCGCGTGTAACCCTGTGTGACACCGGTGATCAGGTTCGCAACGAGGGTCCGGGTCAGACCGTGCAGCGCACGGCTGCGACGCTCGTCGTCCGGCCGAGTGACGCTGAGCGCGCCGTCCTCGCCCTTGGCGATGCTGATCGGCTCGGCCACCGTGAGTGCAAGAGATCCCTTGGGACCCTTGACCGCAACGTTCTGGCCGTCGATGTTCACGTCAACGCCCGCAGGGACGGTGATCGGGAGCTTTCCAATACGTGACATTGTCGTAGCCTCCCTTACCAGACGTAGGCGAGAACTTCCCCGCCCACTCCCTGCTTGGCTGCCTGACGCTCCGTGAGCAGACCTGTGGACGTGGAGATGATCGCCACGCCGAGGCCGCCGAGAACCTTGGGCAAGTTGGTGGACTTCGCGTAGACCCGGAGACCGGGCTTGCTGACGCGACGGACGCCGGCGAGGCTGCGCTCGCGGCTTGGGCCGTACTTGAGGTCGACGATGAGGGTCTTGCCCACCTCGGCTGCCTCTGTGCGGTAGTCGGAGATGTAGCCCTCGCGCTTCAAGATCTCGGCAATGTTCTCCTTGATCTTCGAATGCGGCAGCTTCACCTCATCGTGGTACGCCGAGTTGGCGTTGCGCAGACGTGTCAGAAAGTCTGCGATCGGATCGGTCATGGTCATGGTTCGACCTCGACACCTTTCTCGCTGCGGTTCCCATCCAACACCGTTCGCACGGTCGTGGGCCTACAACAATTCGGCTGGCCGGGAGGCAATTACCTAACCGGCATGAGTTCGGAGCACAGGCATGGCTGGACAGCACGAGCCTGGGCAACCGCTCTAGTGTAGGCAAACCTTGCAGTCAGTCCAAATCGGTCTCGACCGTATTCCGGCACCTCGGAGCCGCTTCGTCGTTCAGTCGCATGATTCGATGGAACCGATCGGCCCCGACCGGCGTCCAACCCAGTGTCATCCGTTTCGATTGGAGCTGTATGCGACTGCGCACCTGGGCGCTCCGCTCTTTGGCGCTCTGCGGCACCGCGCTGCTGGCTGCGGGGTGTTCGACCACGACGCCAGGTTCGCCGGTCGCAAGCTCAACCGCACCTCTCGAGTTGTTCGATCCATGCGGGATCCCCGACGACGCTCTGCGGTCCGCCGGGGTGGATCCAGCGACGGAGCGGGAAGGTATAGCCGGCGCGGAGTTCGAGGGGTGGAAAATTTGCAGATGGGAAGCTACCGCCGGCTGGTACTTCATGCGCGTCTACTCGACCAGCCACAGCCTCGACGAGATGCAGCGCAACACAGAATTCACGAGGTTCAGCAGTACAGCGGCTGGTACTCGCGATGGAGTTACGGCCGTCAACGTTGGCAGGGAGGCCGAGACCTGCAACTTCGGCTTTGCTGTCGCCCAGGGACTGATCATGGTTAGCGTCGCAGCGCGGTCCCAAGTGGCAACACCCGAAGACCCCTGTACTACTGCGATTCTCCGAACGAAAGACCTCGATAACGAACTCCCTCGCTGAACAGCCTTGCAAGACCTTGAAAGGACGCCGTGACTGAACCGACTGACGTCAAGCACCTCTGGGCTCGATTGCAGAACGCCGCCTCGACTGGTGAGCTACTTCTTGAAGAAGGTGTAGCTGCCGAAGTTGCAGCCGCGTGCGAGGAGCTGATTCAGGGCTACGGTCGCCTCATCGACGACGCTACATCCCTTCAATCTGTTCGCGGTTTCGGCGAAATCGAGTCCGGTGTGCAACTCGCTCAGAAATTCAGCAGGAAGGCCGTCGGCGGCCACGACGCACTGGTCGATCGACTCGAGGAGCACATCGCCATCGTGACAATGATCCAGCAGACCGTCACGACCGCGGCTGCAAAGATCGAAGGCGAGGACCACATGCTTACCGCCCACTTGTCGACGATCGATCCCCAACTCTGATCGTCGCTCTCGCCCTCGCCCAGGCCGTCTTCGTAACATCCGTCCCAGAATTCACCCAGGTAAGCCCTGACCCATCTGTCACGAATACTGTTGCAGCCCAGCACCTCTGCTCCCGAAATGTGTCGGTGGGTGGCGATAAACTTCGATCATGCTTTCGAACCCGACACCGCACCCCGCCACGGCGGTGGAAGCTGCGATGGTCGCGTTCGAAACAGCTCTGCAAGGTTTACGTGACGTCGGATTCGGCGAACTGTCGAACAACCGTCAGCGTCTCGACCTCGTGCAACGACTCGAAACCGGGACACGCACCACCGCCGGTTTCCAAACCACCCTGATCGCCAAAATGCAGGAACAATGGATCCCCGGCGAACTCGGCGACTACCGCCTCGCCGACGTCCTCGCCGACACCCTGCGGATCTATCCGAGCGAAGCCAAAGCACGCCGCAAGATCGCCGAAGACCTCGGACCCCGCACCGGATTCTCCGGCGCACCCCTCGACCCGGTCTACCCGAACACCGCCGCAGCCCACCGTGACGGAGCGATCGGCCGAGCCCACATCACCGTGATCCGCGAATTCTTCGCCCAGGTCCCCAGCTACGTCGATGCCGAGACCCGCGACCAAGCCGAAGCCAAACTTGCCGAACAAGCCCGGATTCTGCGGCCCGACCAGCTCCGCCGCGCCGCCAACCGGATCCTGGCCTACCTCAACCCCGACGGCAACGCACCCGAAGTCGACCGCGAACGCAAACGCAGCTTCACCCTCGGCAAACAAGGCACCGACCTGATGACGAAAGGGGAGTTTCTGCGTCGACCCCGAACTACGCGCCTACCTCGAAGCGATGTTCGCGAAATACGCGAAACCCGGCGTAGCAAACCCGCACGACACCGACTCCACCGTCGATGCTGAACCCGCCGACGAGGTAGCCAAACGGGATGAACGCTCGGTCGGGCAACGCCAACACGACGGGTTGAAAATGGTGCTCCGTGACGCGCTCGCCTCCGGCACGTTGGGCCAGCATCGTGGACTGCCGGTCACCGTCGTGGCGACCATGACGGTCAAAGAGCTCGAAGACGCCACCGGGCAGGCCATCACCGGCGGTGGATCGCTACTTCCCATCCGCGATGTTGTCAGAATGGCCGCCCACGCCCATCACTACCTCGCCCTGTTCGACGACGACGGCCGCCCCATCTACCTCGGCAGATCCAAACGCATCGCGCAGGGCGATCAGCGTCTGGTCCGCTACGCCCAAGACAAAGGCTGCACCTTCCCCGCATGTTGGCGACCATCCAGCATGTGTCAGTGTCATCATTGCCGGGAATGGGTCGCCGAACTCGGGCGCACGGATGTGGATCAGCTTGCGCTGGTGTGTGATTCGCATCATCGGTTGGCCGGGGTGAAAGACACCGACTGGAACACCATCGTCGCAGGACCCGATCACAAATATCCCGGCCGGATTCTGTGGGTTCCGCCGAAACACATCGACCCGACCCGAAAACCCCGAATCAATCACTATTTCCATCCCCACGAATACTGGGACCTCGACTGAGCAGTCGCCGAACGGGAAACACGGCTGCCCATCGATCCGGACCAGAATCGGATCGACGAGGTACACGATTCCAACTGCCTCAAACTGACGGCCAGTTCACCATTGACGACCCTGGCCCGGCGGTCCAATCAGGATACGGCCCGGATCCTGCTCGATGCTGGCTACTGCGAAGGCGCGGTCGCGATAGATTTCCTTGTCGCACTCCTCGCCCTCTCGATCGAAGCGGATCTCGCTGATTCTCAACTCGGTAGTGAACGACCACTTCGCCAGATTCTCGACGACGCGTTCCGCGTGTTCACAGCCTTTGCAGTCGCCGAAGGCAGACTTGTCCCCGGAGTCGTCGTAACGCTCGACATGCGCTTCGCAGGGTTCGAACTCCGTCGTATGCACATGGCCGGGATCGGTAAGGTACCCCGTCGGCGGCCATTCGACCTCCATCCATTGGCCCGGTTCCAGCCCGTGAATACCGATCGCCTTCTCCAGCGAGGACCTTTTGTCCGCGTCGGTCCAGCGAATCCGCGGCGGGAGGGCGACATCTTCGATGGGATCAAACCCGTCGTAGTCGCTGGGGTAGCCAAGGGTCTCGACCCACACCGAGGCCTCGTTGGCACGCTGCCTCCAATGTTGTGTACTCGCTGGCCCGGTATCCGCATGTGCGGGATCGATTGGTTCGGTGAACTCGGCTTCCCGGTAAGCCCATGCGTTTTTCAGTTCGTGTACGAGACGGCTAGGAATAAGTCCAACGATGTGCCGTTCGATGACTTCGTCCTGTGCTCGTTCGGACGCATCCCGTGCTGCCTCCACCGCAGCAACTCCTTGCAACGTTTCCGGAAGCTGCTCACGATTCTTCGTGTCCCACAGCTCCGCCGCGACCCGCATCTGCTCATGATGAAGCTCGCGGACGCGTTCGTACCGAGCTTCCTCCTCGACGAAGTCGGGGTTACGTAGATACTTCTCCTGAACCACCGTCAACGCGCGAAACATCCTGTCTGTCATGCTTTCCCCCCTGATTGTCGATCTTTACCGTGCGGCGTATCGCGGCGCCAACGCTTCCATCTGCTCGATGACGAGCTTGATCGCGGCGGGCTGCTTGTCGGGCGGGTACTTGTATTTGACGAGCAATCGCTTGATCGACGACCGCAGCTTGGCGCGTACATCGTCGCGCACTGTCCAATCCATCTTGGTGTCGCGCTGCATCACGAGGACGAGTTCTCGTGCGATATGCGCAAGTACGTCCTCCCCCTGCAACTCGACCGCGGAATCGTTCGTGCTGACGGCATCGTAGAACGCCAGCTCATCGTCGGACAACGGTGGCGCGAAGTGCTTACCTCGGTTTCCCTCGGCTGCAACATCTTTGGCCATCTCGATGAGCTTGGCGATCACCTCGGCCGCAGTCAACTGCTGATTCGTGTACCGGCGCATGAGTTCTGCGATCCGGTCGGAGAACGCCCGTTGACGCACAAGGTTGTGTGCCGCAACCTTTCCCGACTCCTCGACGAGCACGGCGCGTAGCGCCTCGATAGCCAAGTGCGAGTTCGACGCCGCCGTAGCCTTCGCTTCGAAGTCAGGGCCAAGGTCGGATAGCGTCGGCTTCGGCATGCCCGCAGCCTCGTAGATGTCCACGATCTCGCCCGAGGCTGTCGTCGTTGCGACCAATGAAGCAAGCATTCGCTTGATCTCGTCGGGGATGGGTTTGCCTGCGGCCTGTCGTTCAGCCGCGTCGTATTTGCCCATCCAGATTCTGACCTGCTCGTAGAACTTGGCAGTCGGTCGCAACGGTTCGAGTGTGGTGTTGCCTGAACACAATGCCCAGGCTCGGGAAAGCTGGTTTGTCAGTGTGCGGAAACGGTCTCCGAGCGTCGACTCCTCGTCATTTCCTGGTGTTTGCGGCGATCTAAGATAGTTCGTCAAAGCCACCGCAGCCTTGATCCAACTACTCTGCGCTCCAGCGAGTTTGGTGCGCCACGGGTAACCTGCACACAGCTCGTCAAGCTGTGCCAGCAACTCGACCGTCAGCGCGACAGCCTCATCGATGTTCTTTCCGACAGGCTTCGACTCCCGGTCGTCCGCGGTGTACTCGTCGAGTGCCTTGTTGAGGTTCTCGGCAAGCGGTGCATACGCGACAAGCAACCCGGACGGCTTGCCACGAAAGGTTCGGTTCACTCGTGCGAGCGTCTGCATCAGCAGTGCGCCCTTGAGTGGACGGTCCAGATACAGCGTATGCAGCGGCGGCGCGTCGAACCCGGTGAGCATCATGTCTTTGACTATGACGATCTGCAGCGGGTCGTTGGGATCCTTCAACCGCTTCTGGATTACTTTGTTCTGTCCATCACGGCGGACGTGTTTGGCCACTGGCCCTTTGTCTTGCGCGGAACCGGAATACACAACTTTGATGACGCCTTCGTTGACGGCGTCGTCATGCCAGTCGGGACGGAGCTTGACGATCTCGTCGTAGAGATTTGCGCAAATCTCGCGAGTCGCGCCGACGATGAAGGCCTTGCCGGGCGATTCAATGAACTTGCGCATCTCCTCCGACCTTGTGTCCCAATGACTTACGATGTCGGCGGCCAGCGTTGCGAGGCGTTCCGGCGCGCCGTACACGGCGTTGATGACGGCGACGGACTTCTCGATCTGTGCTCGTTCGATGTCGTCGAGTCCGAGCGTTGCTTCGTCGGCGGCCTTGTCGAGATCGTCGTCGGTCACATCTTTCGCGAGCCCGACTCGAATGAGCCTCGGCTCGAAATAGACAGGCACAGTTGCACCGTCGTCGACCGCACGGGTGAGGTCGTAGACGTCGATGTAGTCACCGAATACATCTCGAGTGTTGCGATCCTCGAACGAGATCGGCGTTCCGGTGAATGCGATCAGCGCGGCATTAGGCAGTGCATCCTTGAGATGACGCGCGTAGCCGTCGAGGTCGTCGTAGTGACTGCGATGCGCTTCGTCGACAACGACAATGACGTTGCGACGGTCCGTGAGTAGCGGGTGGTCCGCGCCGGATTCACGTTCGCTCTCGGTGAGTCCAAACTTCTGCAACGTGGTGAAGTAGATGCCACCGGTCGCGCGGTTTGCCAACTCGTCGCGCAACTGCTTGCGCTTGGTCACTTTGACTGGCGCTTCGTCCAGAAGTCTGCTCTGGTTGAAGGTCTCGTACAGTTGGCCGTCGAGTTCCTTACGGTCGGTGATCACGACGATGGTCGGGTTCTTCAGTTTCGGCTGCTGTGCGACCAAGTGCGCGTACAGCTCCATCTCCATCGACTTGCCGGAGCCCTGGGTATGCCATACGACACCTGCCTTGCCGTTGCTCTCAACCGCCAGGACGGTCGAACCGACTGCCTTGGTGACGGCAAAGTACTGGTGTGGCTTGGCAATTCGCTTCGCGTATCCTTCCGCGCCTCCGTCGAATGCTGTGAAGTTGCGTTGCAACTGCAGGAACCGTTCGGTGTTGAATACGCCCTCGATTAGGAACTCGAGTTCTGTACCGAGATGCACGTCGTCGACAGCGTCGCCGAGTTTGACCGGCTTGCCGTCGTCGTCCACGTTCCAGGGTGAGAAGTGCTCGAACGGCGTGAAGGGTGTTCCATAGCGAGCCGTCAGTCCATCGCTCACTACGGTGAGAACTGCAAACCGGAATGCCATCGGGAACTCGCGCAGGTACGTCTGCAGTTGCGCGTGGGCGGCTGGGAGATCGGCTTTCGCCGTGCCGGCCTGCTTGAGTTCGAAGATCGCGATCGGCAAACCATTCAGGTAGGCGACGATGTCGAAGCGTCTGTGCTGCTCCGAGTTCCGGATCGTAACCTGTTGCACGGCAAGAAATTCATTGCCCTCAGGCCGATGACTGACGAGCCGGATTGTCGGATTCTGCTCGATACCATCGGTATCGATGTAGCTGATCCCCTGGTAGCCGTCGACCAGAACGCGGTGTAGTCGATAGTTTTCAGCGATCGGATCCTGCGACTGAGGTGCGATGATCGCGGCGCGAGCCTGGTCGAGATACTCGACCGGCACATTTGGATTGAGTGCACGCATTGCTGCGAGGAGTCGCCCAGAGAGCACGAGGTCATCCCAGGAGGTACGTCCGTTGTCGGTGCCCGGAGCGATTTGCTTGCCGTCGAGTTTTTCCCACTCCTGCGCAGCCAATGCTTCGAGCGCGATCTGCTCCCAATGCGCTTCGCTGAACTCGTTCATTTGTCCCCCTGCCTTTGAATGAGCCGGTAGCTCTGCCGACGGTCGTTTCTTGCGTACTCCCGCTCAACAGCACCACGTTCTATTAACTTGTTCAGCCGCCTGAGCACTGCCTGGTAATTCATGCCCAGCGCCGTCTCCAACGCCTTCGCGGTGTTGAGACCCGCCCGTATCCCCTGCACGATCGCGTCGAGTTCGGCTTCGATCCCGGCACCTTCGATAGACGCTGCTCCATCCGGCACTGAGTCGGCGTCAAGATCACCGATCTCGGCCGATACATTCAATTGGTAACTTGCATAGCGTCTTCCGCCGCCGACGACCGCAAGTTCACGAGAGACCAGGTCTCGTAACGCCGCACCAGCAGTTATTCTGTCAACACCCCACGCTTGCAGCATCGCGTTGGTGACGCGTCCAATGCTTCGCATGATCGCGAGAGCAAGGTGCTGCTGGTCGCTGAGCCCATCCTGGCCGAGTGAACCAATCCACTCGATCACCTCGACTGCAAGCAACGCGTGCTGCGGCACAGTTACGAATACGTGGCCTGGCGTCGCATTGAACGCCGCGGGGCTCATTCCGGCACCTCGCAATGCCGTCATCACATTAGGTAGGCCTGAGCCACGATTCTCACTGATCGAAGCATAGCCTCGACCACCCGCGGGGACGTCGGCGAGCAACTTTGCAAGAGCTACGTTGCGCGACGAGGATCCCTGTTCAGATGTACCGAGCAAGGCGGCCGAGACATCGCCGTAGAGTCCGCCAGTACTTTTCACCACCAGCCGGTCGGGGTACAGCTCGACCTGTAGATGCGAACCACGCGCTCCAGGGCTGTAGTCGCGGTGCATGATCGCATTCACGAGCAATTCACGAACGACGTCGAGCGGGTAATCCCACCGGTCCTCTCGGAACAGCCCCTTGATCACGGCGGCCTTGCGCATGTTGCGTTGCAGGGCGGCTACCGCCTGAGCCAACATCTCAGGAATTGGCCCGTCGATCGTGACATTGTCGAGAAACCGAACGCCCTCGGATGTCTGATCACCTATTTGCAAACCCGGCAAGGCTACGACGGCGATGAATAGCTGGGGAAAGAACTGCTGCGGATACACGCCCAGGCACAAGAGGCCCGCGACCGTCGGCCGGACCACGCCTTCCACGTTGGTGAGAACATTGAGGCGGAGGAGCGCTTCTTCATCCCTCATGGTGCCGAATAGCCGTGGGTGGCGGCTACGTGCGCGCTCGAGCAGTCCACTGACAAGGTCTGGATTGAGGTCGGCGGCAGTCGCGCCGTCGACTGGCTCCATGTCGAATGTTGGTTGAGTGCGGTTCGCGAGCAGCTGCGACACCTCGTAGTTGCTGAGGCCACGATCGCCATCGCCACTTCGAATGTATGACCCGTTGTAGTGGCCGCGGGCCTTTACGTAACAAGGCTTCTCTATCGGATCCAACTCTGCGATGTCCGCGCGGACCACCAGTGCACCTTCGAACTCCTCAATCTCGATCGGCACTCGCAACGGCGGATCGACCAGGTCGGCGCAGGCGAGGGCGAGAGCATCCCGGATAGCCTTTGCATCGAAGCCCGCCGCAGGAGTGAACCCATGTTGCTCGGACAGACCGAGGATGAGGACGCCACCGCCGCCGTTTGCAAAAGCGCTGAGGGTTTCGACGGCATTCTTAGGCCACCCGACCGCCGCCGATTTGACCTCGACATCGGCAAGATCGACCCCTACGCGACGCATACGAGCAACCAACGCTGCGGTTTCCACCCTCGCCCACCTCCACCTTCTCTATACCTTCTCTATCACTCTATCGCGGGGCGTGATAGAGAAGTTTCCCGCGCAAGCACTGTCTCCACGGCGCTCACTCGAACCACATTGTTACGCGGCAAGCGATCAGACGACGTCCGCGGCTGTCTCAGCGTCCTTGATCTTGATTTCCCCGGACATCAAGCGCGGTAGAAGTTCGTCACGCGTACGCGCTAGCACCGCATTTTCTGCACAACTCGCATCGAACTGATCGAGTAACGCGCGCTGCTCCGTGCCTGCCCGGTGCATTTCGCTCCGAGCCAGGATCGGTATTCGAAGTGAGCGAATATCGTTGAGATTTATGTACGGCGCCATGTCGCTCTTGTACATGACCATTTCGGATTGCGCTTTACGGTCGGCACTCCTGAACCACGCAGCGAGATATGCCGGATGAAGTTCGGCCTCATCCTTCACTCGGAAATAGCAAACTTGAGGGCTGTAGACGACCGGTTCCAAGGTCTTCGACACGACCGCAACTCGCCCGACCGTACCTTTCGTTGTCATCACGACGTCGCCCGTTTGGGATCGCTTCGCACCGATCTGTTTGATGTATCCCTTGGATACAAAGTCATCACCATCGGCAAAGCATTGAAGTCCTCTCACGTCGCCCGCACGCAAGATCCGCAGACCGGGCTGGCCATGCTCTAAACGTTTGGTGCGGTAGCCGTCCCCGTACTCAAGAATGGACCTTTCGGCAAGTTCCCCAATAGTGTGCCGGGTCGTCGAATTCCGCTCCGCTGAGAGGAACATCGCGTCCGCCAGCTCAAGTGCGAGCTGTGAAGACCTTTCGTTCGCGCCGATCTTGGCGTCGAGTGCAACCAAAAGCTCAATTAACGCTACGGTGCTTCGGGTCGGGATTGGTATCTTGAAAGCGAAGAAGTCGTCACGGGCCAAACCCATTGTTGTAGTTCCGGTGGCGTGGCCGCGACAATGTTCGCGATACTCGGGCGTCCGAAGCATCCAGTGTACGTAATCAACCGAAAATCGAGAATCGATCACACATAGCCTGACCGTATCTTGCGTTAAGCGACCAACAAGACTCCCCTTCGGTACCATGGCAACAGAACCCAAAAGGTCCGCGGTCTGCGTAACGTCTTTCAAAGACGCGTAAACTTCGCCAGGGTGAACGAGCAGGTTGTCAGGCGACTCGCCACCGTAAGTCTTCAGCTTCTCGCCTCTAAAACCGCCATGCTTTTGTATCGAACCCAAACCGAGCAATACTGGCCCCGGTCGGCCAAGCAACGCGCTCTTGTACGTTGTACCTCGCTGTATCGTCACTACCTCGCCGAGCCTGCAGTACTCATCCATTAATCGACTCCATCTGCTGACGCACAATCTTCTCCAACCGCGAGGATTCGTCGAATGCCGCGAGCAATTCGTTGGACAGCCGAGCTATCTTCTCGTCGATCGGCTCACCATCATCTTCGACATCTGCGGCCCCGACATACCGGCCCGGCGTCAATGCGTAGTCAGCAGCCTTGATCTCCGTTAGCGTCGCGGACCTACAGAACCCCGGAACATCCTCGTAAGCAATACCTTTCGCAACTGCCGAGGCGGACCCCCGCCACGAGTGATAGACGTCGCCTATCCGCACGATCTCCTCATCGGACAACGCCCGCTCTGCTCGATCCACCATGTACCCGAGCTCACGTGCATCGATAAAGAGCACCTGACCCGAACGGTCAACGGACCCTTGCTCACCCGCAGTCTTGTCCTTCGAGAAAAACCACACGCAGACGGGAATCCCTGTACTGCGGAAGAGCTGAGTTGGCAACGCGATCATGCACGACACCAGATCGGCCTCGACGATCTGTGCCCGAATGTCGCCTTCTCCGTTGGAGTTCGACGACATCGAGCCGTTGGCCATCACGACGCCCGCTTTGCCGCCGGACCGCAACTTGGACAAAATATGTTGAATCCACGCGTAGTTCGCGTTGTTGGCGGGAGGAACGCCGAAACGCCAGCGCGAATCTTCCTCGTTGCGCGCCCAATCCTTGATGTTGAAGGGCGGATTGGCCATCACGAAATCCATCTGCAAATCCGCGTGCTGGTCCCGAGCGAACGTATCGCCCCACCGCGCCCCGAGGCCCTTGTTGTCGATGCCGTGGATAGCGAGGTTCATCTTCGCCATACGCCAGGTCTCCTCGACATTCTCTTGGCCGTAGATCGAGACGTTTTTCGGGTCGCCATCGTGGGCGTAGATGAACTTCTCGGTCTGCACAAACATCCCGCCCGACCCACAGCACGGGTCGTACACCCGTCCGCTCGTCGGCTCCAATACTTCGACGATCACCCTGACAACGCTTGGCGGCGTGAAGAACTCACCACCCCGCTTGCCCTCCGCCCTAGCGAAGTTTCCGAGGAAGTACTCGTACACCTCCCCCATCAGATCGCGCGCCTTGTGATCGCCTTGCCTGCTGAACCGCGCGCTGTTGAACAGGTCGATCAGTTCGCCGAGCCGGCGCTGATCGATGTTGTCCTTGTTGAAAAGCCGAGGAAGGGTGCCAACCAACGGTGGATTTTCCTTCATCACAGCATCCATCGCCTCGTCGATCAGTTGGCCGATGTTCTTCGCGGGCTCGCTGCCGACTGCCGGCTTTCCTTTTGCGTTCTCCGCCAGGAAGTTCCAGCGAGCATTCGGCGGCACGACGAATACGCCATACCCGTGGTACTCCTCGGCATCGTCGATCAGATCCTCGATCTGCGACTCATCCATCCCCTCTGCCGCCAACTCGGCCCTGATCACCTCGCGGCGCTCGTCGAAAGCGTCCGACACGTACTTGAGGAACACCAGCCCAAGGATCACGTCCTTGTACTGACTCGATGACAGCGAACCGCGGAGCTTGTCGGCGGCTTTCCACAGCGTGTCCTTCAATTCCTTCATCGTCGAGGGTGCTTGAGGCACTTTCATTTTCGGAGGCACGTCGGCTTCCTTCCTATCGTTGCGCCACGGCAATGCCGGGCGTAGTGGCTTGTGTATCGAGCGTCAGGGCGCCAGCAGCGACCCCATCTATCAGTGCTTTCTTGAGGTCTTGGGCCGCCATCGACAAGCGCCGGACATTGCTCTCGAAGCGGTCGGCTTCGCGCAGTGCTGTCTCGAGTCGTTGCGCCTCTTCCCGGCCAAAGACAGGCACGCGCCAAGTCAGCCACTCACTTTCAGCGTCGACGAGCTCATTTATCACCGTCGCCAAAACTTGCGGACCGAACTCGGCCGTCGGGCGTAGTCGGAGGATCCGTGCAGGCGCTGCCACCAACGACCCTCCAACCGGATCGACCCATGCACGAGGGAGAGGCCGTTCGACGAATATCACGTCGCCGGGATCAGTCCGTACGGCACGCGGATACAGCCTGGCAGCGTCGAACGGATCCAGCGCGAACGCTCGGTCCGGTAATACGACTACGGTTCCGTCCGAGCTTGCGTGCTTCGGATCAATTCGGCTACCTCGCTTCACGATCAGTAGGCGCTGTTCTCGAAGCTCACCGAGCGAGCGGTGCGCCAGGCGAAATCCTGCAGCCGAAGGCGCCACCAGCACATCGAAAGCCTCGACCGAAGTACTGGTCGTCAGCGTCGCGCGGTGAACCCGTTCGAGGTAAGACTGCGAGTCTGCAGTGCGAAGCGGCATTGCACGCGCACCGCGCGGTACCAGCGCTGCGCCCGCGATCACCGCGTTCAAGTCGATCGGCCGCAGGAATCGGAATGCCCGTCCTCCCAAGGGCGCCAAGGCACCGCCGACATCGACGGCAATATCGCCAAGTTCGGCAGCGGAGGCCGAATCAAAGTCCGCTACCCGAGGCGCAACAACGTTGGCTCCGCCTCGGCAAATCCAAATCGCAAGACTCTGCCGGTGCGCTTCCCGCGACAATCCCCGCGGAAGTCTCAGTGCTGCAACGAGATTACCCACTCTAAGCGACTTGGCACGCCTATCCTGGAAGGAACCGGTGAGCGTATCGGTCAATATCGACGCCGGACCTACCAAGATTGCGAAATCGCCCTTGCCGAGCCCGAGAACAATGTTGTCCATCCGGTCGAGAGCCTCCGAACCCATGCATCCGACGAGAGATTCGATATGAACTCCGACAGGAACGGTGGCAGGCTCCAACGACAACCCAAGGATGACGGCTCGACGCCGGACGGCCCTATCGGTGCCGACAACGTGATGATCGAAATCGGTCGCTAGTTTCAGCGCCCGAGCAGCATCGTCGATATGCAATGCGACGAGGTCCCTACCGACATTATCGGCACAAGCACCGACGACGCACCGCAGCAGGTCGTCAGCCTCCCCTGCGAGATCGCGGGCACCGATTTGACGCTGCAATCGTCCAGTCTCCAACCGGGACAATGCATCGGCGAGGCCCAATGATGCTTCCACAAGATCGTCTACGTAGCTCAGCAGATCTAGAGACGGTCGAAGTGCTGCGATCTCACTCATCAGGAACGAATCATCGACATCACGCTCGGCGACTTGCGCGACCCGCTCATCGTGAGTCGTCTCGGCGACCTCTTCACCCGCCAGTGCGCACCAGCACAGCAAAGTGACAGCATCCTCGATGCTTGCTCCATCCGGAACCGCCAGGGCAGGCGCGTCGAGACCGCACTCAGGGTTATTGCCGCGGCCGGTACGGGCCAGCCAGTCGACGACCTCGTCCGACGCAAACCGCTCGACGCCGTTCTCATTCGACGTTGGCTTTGGGAACGGCATCGACACACCGCGAACCAGGGGACGCTTGCGCCACATGCTGACGACCGGGCGCTGTACGTTTGCAAGGTCCGCAATATCTTGCAGGGTCAAGTCGCTCACAACGTGCACTCCCTTCTGCGTCGGACTCCACTTCGAAACAAAGCTACGCGAATCATCGACTTTTTCGAGTAGTACATCCGATAAGCCCCGTTATCAGTGATAAGTCTTGCCGCATCGGCCTGACCGGCTCACTGTTGCTTCCATCGCTCGACAGCCTGTCGATGCGAAACTCCAGGAGGCAGCACATGCATGAGCACAGCCCAATGGCCCGCTTCGACGAGACAGGCTCCGCCGTCGAAATCGAACGACTCACCCTTCGCGACAAAGATGTTGCCCGTGAGGCACAGCGATGGACCACCGGCGAACGTGGTCCGGTAGTCGAAGATCCCGACCAACTAGCGAACGCCGACCTGTCCGAATTCGTAACCGAAGCTGTAAGGATCGGCGTACACGCGCTGTCGGTCACCGGTCAAGCCCTCGAGTCACGCGCGCTCGAACGGATGCTGAAAGACGTCGGCGAACGCGCCGAAACCGCAGTGACCGCTGCATCGAGCGCCACCGACCGAGCGGTAAAGGAGGCGTCGGCGACTGTCGCCCGGGCAGCCGACGATGCCAAGAAGGCCATCACCGACGCCGATACCGCCGGCCGAAAAGAACTGACGACAGCGATCGGCGCAGCCACAAGCACCGTCAACGCAGAAGTACGACGCCTCTTCGGCGGCGACAACCCGGAGCTGCTCGACCGCCTTCGACCGGTTCTCGATAAGTTCGCGACCGACCTCGACGCGAAGGTCAACACAGCCACGAGCGACCTGCTTG
Organism: Antrihabitans spumae; assembly: GCF_043944905.1. NCBI lineage: Bacteria > Bacillati > Actinomycetota > Actinomycetes > Mycobacteriales > Nocardiaceae > Antrihabitans > Antrihabitans spumae. The sequence continues at coordinate 48,847 of NZ_JBIMSN010000062.1, read as the reverse complement.
CAAAGGCTGTCAAACAGTTCGACGTGAGCGACCCGACGTCCCCGATGGCTAAACACGCTGCAGAACTCTCCGAACATCAGCGGTCGCTGACCGAACAGATGGGCAAAAACCACACCGACCTCACCGCAAAGGTCGATGAGCTGACCACTGCGTTGCGAGTCAAAGAGGCAAGAGCGTCTCTCGCAAAAGTCACCCCGATCAAAGGTGACGCGTACGCCGCCCAGCTGCACACGACGCTCGCCGCTATCGCAGCCGGCCTCGGTGACGAGTACACCGATACGAGCACATCGGTAGGCGCAGTGTCGCGTTCCAAGAAGGGCGACGGGCTGTTATCCGCCGACGGCGGAGCCGCCCGCGTTGTGGTGGAAATGACGGACTCGGCCCGGGCGGGGTGGGCCGAGTACCTCGACGAGGCCGAGCGCAATCGCCTGGCTGGTGCTGCGCTCGGTCTCGTACGAACGATGGAGCAGAACGGCGGCCAGTCGATCCGCACACTCGGCCCGCGCCGCATCGTCCTCGCTTTCGACCCCGAAGTGAACGACCCGGGCCTGTTGCGCACAGTTCTCATGTTGCTGCGCGCCAGTGCTTTGACCGCGAACGCCCGCACCGGAGCCCGTCAGATCGCGACGGCCGAGGAGAAGATCACCGAGGCGGTCGCCCACTTGGCGAAGATCGACGATGTGCAGAAGGCTGCGGGAGCCATTCAGAAGAGCGCGACCAAGATCGAAAGTTCCTGCACGGCAATCCACTCCGGCATTCACCGGTTGCTGTCCGCTGCCCTGACCGCACTCGACGGCGTCGATGAGGACAGAGTACTCGCAGACTGCAGCGACGTCGCCTAGTCGTCGCCACGTCTGCACAGGTGATTCGATGACCAGCTCACGCCGCCGGATCAGGCGTCCAAGAATCAATCCCAGACGACACCGGCCGTTTGCGGTGCAAAGTGGCGCCGACTTGTCGGACCTCCGTCCATTGCCGCCGATCGCTGCCTGCCGGAGCGGAAAGATCGGTCATGCCGACCAAGAGTCCGCTGAAGCGCTCCTTGCGACGATGGATCGTGCCGATCCGAGACGGCGAGAGTCACGTGCCTATCAGTGCCAAGTCTGTACGAGCTGGCATCTGACAAGCCAGCCACAGTCGAATGCAGCCAGTAGTTGACCGTCGATCAGGGCTCAGTGCAAAGGTCGGATATGAGCGCCTCGAACACGACCTCTTCTTCCACCTGCTTGTTCTCGCGAGACATTGCTTCGCCAAGCAGCGCGTCCCAGACCGGCGCTACCGCGGTGCCCGACAAGACCGAACCGTTGTGCGCGGCAACGGCACCGGTGTAATCGGCGGCGGTGAACTGCCACGGCTCCCAAGGGCAATGGCGATGCAAGAAGTTTGCGATTCTGATCCCATACCAATCGAAATCGCCGTGGTAGCGCAGCCGCGCACCGCCCGCGACGAGTTTGGTGAGAAGCAGCAGAACCGCCGCGCCCGGCTGACCCGACGAGCAGACAAGTGGAGCGCACGCACTGCCCAAGTGCTCGGCCGCGGTGCCGACAAGCGAGCGGTTCTCGCATACCGACACCACAAGCCCGTCGACCTCGAACCTCGGCGGATCGGTGAGCAGTTGCCGAAGCGTGAGGACAACGGGCTGACCCGACTCTTGCCACGCGGCCAGCGCGCGACCGGTGCCGGACGTAGGGTCTCCCGGCAAGCCGACTGTCAAGACGACACTGCTCAGCTCGTCGCGCAGCAAGCCGACCGACGCCCAGACCATTCGGCGCCACGATGCTCCCGCACCGTCGGGTGCACCGCCGATTTCCCTTGCTCCACCGAGCACGAGTGTGGTCAGCGGCAGCCCGTCGTCGAGCCGATGCGCGGAACCGAGCACACGAGCAGCGAAACTACTTACCTGTTCAGGCTCGGCGGGAAGTTGATCGAGCACATGACAGAGCTGTTCAACCAGCAAGGCGGCAACTCCCGCGTTGCCTGCGAGTCGACGTATCAGACCCGAAGAGACCAATCCCGCGTGCCAGGACGACAGTTCTTCACGCCGGGAAGCCAAGTCTGCCAACGGTTCCAACGCCTGCGCCCATCCAGTTTCGGCCGCAGCCGCGGCGTCGGATCGCACAACGACCGCGCCGGTCAACGCAACGACCGCGGAGGCAAGCCCGTCAGGCCAAATCCCCGACGTCCGCAACAGCTCGTCGAGCTTGCCCAGCGGCACGCTGACCGACACGCCCGCGCTCGCCTTGCGGCCGAGCAATTGATCGATTGCAGCGCGTTCGTCGGGCGACACCGAGGGCAAGCTGAGTGAGCCGGTCAGCGGCAGCCCCCGCGCCATCCGCTCGCGAATGCGCTCCCGCAGCCGACGAGTCTCCGGACCACCGAGCACACGGGTCAGTCGGTCTGCCACAACCCGTCCTGCGTCGAAGGCTCGGCGACCTCTGCGGCGGCGAGTGCGGGCACTGCACGATCGACCGGCCTGCGCACCTGACCGTCCCATTCCCAATTGGTCACGAGCACTGCATCGACGCCATCGATCCGCGACAGATGTGCGATGGCGAGACCCGGAACCTCCCGATAGCACCCCCATTCACGTTCGCTCGTCATGACTACATCGAGGTCGAAGGCCGCAAGCAGGCCAAGATATTTCGCACGAGCGTTGTCGTCCACGCCTGCAAAAGCCTCGTCGAGTGTGACAAGTCGTGGGGCGTGCGGATTGCCTGCGGAGGAATAGTGCGCGGACGCTGCCGCGAACAACGGGACGCTCGCCACCAGCGCGCCTTCACCGCCGGACGAGGGCCCAACTGCCGGTCGCCATTGACCGTTCTGGTGACGCTTGATGACGAAGCGATTCCAGCGCCGGTAGTCGAGCGCCTCGACAAGATGCTCTAGCCAGGTACCCCCGACCCGATCGGCACGGACACGCTCGATCTCCCCCTGCAGAAATCCGCCGACCGCACTGCGATCTGCCTCGTTCCAGGCGTCGGCAGTCTGCCGTAGCTGCCGCCAGGCAATAGCCGCGCCCGGCGGAGCATCCTCGCGCGACTCCCAGTGCAGCCGCAGCCTCATGCCCGTGCTGGTCGGGCGTGCGTCCAGTTCGTGATTCATCCGTGCGACATGCTGCTCTGCTGTGGCGATCAGTTCCTGTAGTGTGCTCGCAACCTCGCTCACGAGGTGGTTCTCGAGAATCTCGCGCTCGCGCTCGCTAAGCAGCCGGCTACGGTCCGACACTTCCGCGGCGAGTGTTGCCGCAAGTTCGGGCACCGTCGTCGCCTTGCCGCGGAACATGACGTCGACCACAATGCTGTCCCCTACTGGCTGGGCGGACGTCGAATTCCCTTGTCGGGACAGCACATCGCCCATCGATTTGTGTTCCGCACTGACGCGGGCTTGCAAACGTTCGAACGTCTTCTCGTCATAGGCCACCGACTCGAGAGCAGCGTCGATCGAGCGGGCGAGTAAGACCGTCGGATTCGGCGCCCACTCCTCCGCCGGATCGGGATAGTCGAGGTCGGGAGCCGCAACTCGAATGAGTCCGGTGCTCGCGAAGTGCCGAAGCGTCTCGGTAGCGGCTGAGCGCTCCGCCGCAGCCAGCTCGATCTGCTCGGTCAACAATCTGCGCGCCTCGTCGGCACGGCCGCGCTTCTCCAACCAGCCATCGCGCGCAACACCCGCAGCCTTCCTCGCAAGCGTGTTGGCCCTCAGTTCGGCCGCCACCTGGTGCAGCGCGGTTTGAAGTTGCGCCACCTCCGCGCCGACGTTGGCATGCAACGTCCGAACGTATTCGGCGGCGCCGTCGGCCTCGCGTCGTTCGTCAGCGACGCGTTCTTGCAGTTCGGCGAACCGGGCGGTCGCACGTTCCAGATCGCCGCGCGCTCCTTCCTCCGCCGCGGCCGCGGCGCTGAAAGCCTCCGCAGTAGCGAACAAGCGCTCAGCCGAGACGCGGTAGTCCCCGAGCCGTTCCGCGATCTCTGTCAATGCGTCCCGAGCGATCGGCAGCCCGGAATCTAGTGCGTCAGCTTCGAGTTCGACAGCGCGCGCACCGTGTGATGCATGAGCAACATCGATTGCGGCACTTGCCTTGTCCACGGCGATTTGCAACGCCGCAAATTCCTGGCCGAGCCGAGCGAGCACCTCGTGCGCTGCGCGCACGTTGCCATCCCGTGGGAGCTCCTCGAACTCGGCGTCCACTACGGCGCGGCGTCGGCCCAACCGAGCACGGACCGCCTCGACGGCAGCCACCCGTGCGGCCGCTGCTTCAATGTCTATATGCAACAAGGCAATACGACGCCGACGCGCGGCCTCGCGAGCACCTGCGCCGACATATTGTGGCTCCGACTTCTGCCATGCTCCGGAGAGCACACCGAGACGGAACGTGCCTGCGACGTCCACCCAAGAATGGTGGGTCGACTGCGAACCCAATCCGATCGCGTCGAGAATACCGGCCACAGCGGCGGCAGGCACAGCGGCGTCCGGATCGAGCGCAGGTGACAACGCGTCGGCGAGTGTGCGCCCCCGAGCGGGATCGGCACTGGTAACGACTACTTCGCCCGCAGTTACGAGATCACCGTCGCCGGTAACCCAGGCGTCGAGAACGCCCGCCGCCTCCAGCGCGGCTTCCAGCCCGGCTCGGTCGGACTCGTCGACATCCAAGCGAAACTCGACGAGGCGCCACAATGGCGCACCCGTCCGTTCGTGCGCGACATCGATGTCGACAGTGTGCCGCCGTGGCGGCGCGGCAGTCTCTCCCGCTTCCAAGCGCGCTAGCTCGGCAGTCAATTCGGCGACGGCATCTCGATATTGGGCCTCCGCCGCACCAGCGTCCGCATCCTCCCGGGCGAGTTGTTCGATGACCGTCCGGACGTACCTCTCAGCTCGCGCAACGAGCGGATTGTCGCCGCCGAGCGTCTGCGCCCACTCGGCAAGTTCGTCGAGCACATCGTCGAGGTCTCCGAGCACCAATTCCGTTGCGGACGTGAGATGTTCGCGTGTTGCGCGCAGATAGTCGGCCGCTGCCGAGCTCACTGCTTCGTCTGCCGACGTGCGACGGTCGGCAAGCTCGGCCGCGCGCTCGTCGAGTTCGGTCCTGCGCCCGCGTGCCTCGAGTAGGTCTCGGTGCGCATTCTCGACGGCACTGATACGCGTCGCGATATGTTCGACAGCGGACTTCTGCCGAGCAACCAAAGACGCAGTCGCCCGACGTAATTCGGTGGCACCATTACTGTCCAGCCGGGAGTCCAGCGCTGCGTGTGAAGCCTCGACTGCAGCTCCGAGCGCATCGCGTCGTGCTGCGTCCCGCGCACTGGTGCGCGCGTCACGAGCCTTGTCGAGGTCGGAGTGCGCACGCTCGAATCGTTGGTGCAGACGGATCTGGTCGGCTTCGGCGCCCTCGCGTTGCACCTCGAGGTCGGCGGCGATCGAGCGGGCCTTCTCGGCGCGCTGCCGTGCATTTTCCAGGTCGCGTGAAGCATTCATGGCCTTGCTGTCGTGCAGACCTCGTTGATGTTCGAGCAGATTGGCCTCTTCGGCGCGCACAGACTCCAGCCGGGCGTCGACATCGGCGAGCTCTTCGACCGCCGCAGCGTGGCTCCGATTCGCGTCGCCAAGTTCGCGGCCCAGCTTCTCGTAGCGCGATTGCGTTGTCCGCGCGCCCTCTGCCTTACGGCGCGTCGCCACCCGCGCGTAGTTGCGATAGTGATCGAGGAATGCCGTCGCGACCACCATCGCCTCCCGCATGTCAGCGAGCTCGACACGGTCCTCTTCCAAACTGCGGAACGCCTCTGCAACATCGGCGAGAATCGCCTGCCCGAGCGGCGGCAGAGATTCTGTCAGTGCATTCGATAACGCGGCTTCGGTCGGCCGCTTCGACAACTGCGGCTGCCGAAGCTGAATCAGCAGATCCACCAAAGCGCCGTAGCGCTGCTCGCCAAGACCGAACAGCGTCTCGTCAACGGCCCGACGATAGTCACGAGCCTTGTCGTAGCGCTGACCGGCTTCACCCAAGGCATCTGTCAGCCGATCCTTCGTCAAAGGAGTGCGGTGCGCGTCGACTAGATGAAGGTCGGCTCCTACCCGCGCCTGGGTTACGAAGAACCAGGGCGTGACGCCGCGGCCGGCAACAGCCTTCATACCGCAGCCGATTGTGCGGTAATGCTCCGCGCCGTTGGAATCGCAGCGGCCGAACTCGAGCCACGTGTAACCCACCCGTTCTGGATGTGGATGCACACCACCTAGGAGCAGATTCCATTCCATTCTTTTCCGCGGATCCGCGTCAGGCTCTACGCGATGCGCCGATAGGTCCGCGTCGAGCAGGAACGGAAGCAGAAGGGCGAGAACTTTCGACTTGCCGGTTCCGTTGTTACCGCGCAGCAACAACCGGCCGTCGCGGAACCAAAACTCCTCGACGTCGTAGTAGAAGACGTCGATCAGCCCCGCACGCAAGGGCTTCCAGCGCTCCGCAGTCGGTCGAGGCAACGTAGCGCTCATCGATTCGCCCCCGCGCTGCGGCTGCCACTTACCGTGGGCTCCGCCAACGCGTAGCGCGAGATCGCGGGCAGCGGCCGCACGCCGTCGACGGACCGCTGCACCAGTCGCAATGCCTCGAGTTTTCTGATCGCGGTCTCTACCAGTTCAGCCTCGGCACCATCTTCGGCGGACGCACGTTTCCACACCCGGCGTCGGACATGATCAGCTGCGATACGTGCGACCTTGCCTCGCAGGTCTGCAACGGGAACACAGGTACCGATATCGCGCGAAAGCCACTCCGCGACAAGCAAAGTCACGTGACCGTCCGTTCCGATCTCCGGCATCCGCACATCCGTCAAGTCGTCGGCGGGGTCGACCATCGCAATACCTTCGGCACGCGTCTCGGCGACAAGACCCGTGAATGCTTGGATGCGACCGCAGATTGCCGAGCGCTGGCGCGTGAAGTATGCAAGCTCGGGCTCGGCCAGCGTGTCGTAGTACAGGACAGGTTCGTCGAGAAGAATTCTGGTGAGTCGGAATCGGATTCGCCGATTTCGCTGCTCGTCCGTCGCTGCGGGCAGTTCGGCGGTGATGCCGTCGAGACGATCTTCGATCGAATCGGCGCTCACCATCGACGGACCGCGGGTGGTGGTCAAAAGCGCTGACGTGATGCGGCGTCGCACGTCGTATAAAACGTCACCCGTGTTGTCGACGAAGGCCTGCTCCTCACCAGCCACGCGCGTGAGCACCCCGAGCTCGAGCAATAACCTCGCTGCGGCAACGAGGTCTCCGCGCTCGTCGCGACTGCCGAGGGTGAACGCGACACCGGCATCTACAAGACCGGGATCCGCTGCCGCCGCGACGATGTGCTCAGCCAGTCGGCCAAGCGTTATCTGGCTGTCCGCGCGCTCGAGTACCGCGAGCGCCAAGCAGGTGACGACGTAGCGGCGCCTGCTGAATGCGATCTTGCGGTGTCGGTCGAGCGCAGGGTGCGTGTGGTCTGCGGTGCCTGGCACTGTCTTGACCAGCCGAGCGACCTCCGAGTTCACCACTAGACGCCAACCGGTCTCCCGATCGAACCACTCCCTCAGCTCACGGAGATGGCGGGTGACGAGCACAAACGCCACACCCTCCGCGCCGTCGGCGCGAAGCAAAGGCTTGCGAAGCAGAGCCCGCGCGGCGCGGCGTTGGTCGGCGATGCGTTGTGCCGTTACCGCATCGGTCAGCGCGGTGGTCACACTGCCTCCGAACGCGACACGCTGAGGTCGGTAATGCGGAGTAGTTGGTCAGGGCCTCGAAATACGCCGGCGTCGGTATAGATCTCTGCAATCTGATCGCCGTCGAGCTGATGGAGGCTTACAGCAAGCGAGCCGTCCGACGTCGTCGTCTCGACGGTCCCTTTTCCGGGCGTCTTTGCTGAGAGTGCGTCGCCGAGCAGTCGAAGGAACAGTCCGAACTCTTGGGGCTCCAGCGCTCCGAGGTCGGACAGTCGGCACGAAGCACCAACCTTCGCCGCAAGAGTTTCCCGTGCTGCGGCGGTCTGCGCAGCCTCGACGGCCGCACGCTCGGCAAGAAACCGCTTCCGCTCGCTGCGGTCGATCACATTGTTGGGTTTGCCCCTCCGCTCGTAATGTCCGGTCTCGCGCAGCCGTGGGCTGATCGTGATGGGTGGCGCCGCGGTCCATGACGTCGTCGGCCGGACCGGTGACGTTTGGCGTGCATCTAGCGTCTCGGCATCGATCGTGAGATGCCGAGATGAGTGCAAGCCGAACGCGGAACGCCACAACCGATGCAACGATGCGTCATCCGGTGCTTGCGCAAACCAGAGAGCGAGAGTGCGGAAGTCTGCGCTGCGGTCGGAGCGCCCAGCGCGGCGGTCGTTGAGGGTGGAGACAACGGCAAGCAGTCGCGGTACCGCGGCACGAGCCTGCGTCCGCAGCAAGGATGCCTGACTGGCGCGTCCAGGCTCGGACAGGAACCAACCTCGAAAACCTACCCACCGGTCCGCCCATAGCAGGCGCTGGCGCACGAACTCGCGATTCGGGCCGTCAGCGTCTTCACCCGGCGCGGCGTCGGCGCTCACTCTGCTGGCTGCGATGTCGAGCAATCGCTCGACGCCCAGCTCCTGCAGCGCAATTACGAGACCCGCAATCTCTGCGCCCGTCGCCACGAGGTCCTTGATAAACCGTTCGAGATACTCGATCAGCCTGTCCTTGTAGGCTAGGAACGCGTCCACCTCCGCATCGCGCAGATCGATCGTCCGCTGCAACGACGACATGAACGCCTGCGCATTATCGGCGAGATCGGTGAATCGAGACGTGAGCTGATCCAATGAGAGGTGCACTCGTGCAGCGTCGGGATCGGGCACAGCCGCAAGTTCCACCAACGCGCGCAGCTGCACGACGATGTCGCCGAGAGCTGCGGCCTGCAACGCACCCCGACGTCCTAGTGCTTCCTCGTAGGCCGCCAGAGCATCCTCTGCCGCTTCGCCCTCGCGGGTCAACTGAAATAGATAGCGAGCACGATGAAACTCCTCGATGGTGCTCACCCGGCTCGTATCCGGATCGGATCGCAAGTTTCCCCACGCCTGCAGGCGCCCGAGCGCGTCCACAACCGTTTCGAGGTCCGGGGCCGTCGCGCCTGAATCCACCAGGTAGTCGCGGACGTCCTCGGGCCGCAGGTGCACGGTGAAGCGTCGCTTCGCGACGACGAACGCTGACATGATCCGCCGGTACTGGCCTGCGTTGACCGCGTTGACGTGCGCGAACGGCTTTGGACCCGACGCTTCCGCCGGCAGTGCTTCGGCTTCGGCTTCAGCTTCGGGAACGCCGGGCGCAGCGTACTCATTCATGTCCACTCCTAGAGGCATCGGGAAGAAGTGTAGTTCTGCAACCCGACAAGACACGGCCGACGGGCGATCGAGTGCGCTAAGCACCCGACGCTGTCAGCCACTCCGAGTACCCTCTTCCCATGAGCGAATCGGGGGATTTGGAAGCAGGGGTGGCAGCACTCGAGACGACGGTCGGCGAGCTGAAGCAAACAGTTCAGCGCACAGAGCAGGATGCCGCGGCTGCGCGTGTCCTTGCGGGTGGGGCAGACCGCGATGTCGTCGAGATTCGTGGCGAGATTCGCGAGTTCCGTGAGCTGAACACGCTGCTGCACAACGCAACACGGGCGGATATCGTCGGCATTCACACCGAAAGTTCCAACCTTAGAAGCACGATGAACAGCGGCTTCACCGAAATGCGCGCCAAATTCGATGCGGTCGCGGCGGGCCAACATCAGATCGTCGAGTTGATCACCCAGGTGATCGACCGAAACGACTGAGAACGCCGAAAGGCACGGACTCCACAGGGAGTCCGTGCCCAACGTTCAGCTGAAGCTGTTTACCAGGAGCTCTTGCGAACGCCCGGCAGTTCGCCGCGGTGCGCCATCTCGCGCACGCAGATGCGGCACAATCCGAACTTGCGGAACACCGCGTGCGGTCGGCCGCATCGCTGGCAGCGCGTGTATGCACGCACCGCGAACTTGGGCTTCTTGTTGGCCTTGTTGACCAGCGCCTTCTTCGCCATGTACTCAGTTCTCCTTGAACGGAAAGCCGAGGTGCTTGAGCAATGCACGGCCTTCGTCGTTGTTGGTCGCGGTGGTCACAACGGTGATGTCCATACCGCGGGGCCGATCGATGTTGTCGACGTCGATCTCGTGGAACATCGACTGCTCGTTGAGGCCGAACGTGTAGTTGCCGTTGCCGTCGAACTGCTTCGGCGACAGGCCACGGAAGTCCCTGATGCGGGGCAGTGCGATCGAGGTGAGGCGATCGAGGAACTCCCACATACGGTCGCCACGAAGGGTGACGCGTGCGCCGATCGGCATGCCTTCGCGCAGCTTGAACTGTGCGATGGACTTACGAGCCTTGCGGATCTCGGGCTTCTGGCCGGTGATCAGTGCGAGGTCTGCGACCGCGCCGTTGATCAGCTTCGCGTCACGAGCGGCGTCGCCGACACCCATGTTGACGACGACCTTGACGACGCCGGGGATCTGCATGACGTTGTCGTAGTTGAACTCTTCGTTCAGGGCGTCTTTGATCTCCGCGCGGTAGCGCAGCTTCAGACGGGGCTGAACTTTGTTCTCGGTGGTGGTCATTATCAGATGTCCTTCCCGCTCTTACGGGAAATCCGGACCCGCTTGCCGTTCTCGTCCGTCCGGTAGCCGACTCGAGTCGAGTTGCCATCGGAGTCGACGACTGCCACGTTCGAGACGTGGATCGGGGCTTCCTGGGTCACGATTCCGCCGGACTGCGCGCCACGCTGGTTGGCGGAGACTGCGGTGTGCTTCTTGATGCGGTTGACGCCCTCGACGAGGACCTTGTCGGTCGCGGGGTAGGACGCAATGACCTTGCCCTTCGCGCCCTTGTCCTTGCCAGAGATGACGAGAACGGTGTCGCCCTTATGAATCTTCACTCAGACCACCTCCGGTGCCAACGACACGATCTTCATGAACTTCTTGTCGCGCAGTTCGCGACCGACCGGTCCGAAGATGCGGGTGCCACGGGGATCGTGGTCCGGCTTGATGAGGACGGCTGCGTTCTCGTCGAACTTGATGTAAGAACCGTCCGGCCTGCGGCGCTCCTTGGTGGTGCGCACGATGACGGCCTTGACGACCTCACCCTTTTTGATGTTGCCGCCTGGGATCGCGTCTTTGACGGTGGCGACGATGATGTCGCCGATCCCGGCGTAGCGACGTGACGAACCACCGAGAACGCGGATGCACAAGATTTCCTTGGCGCCCGTGTTGTCGGCGACGCGAAGTCGCGACTCCTGCTGAATCACTTGGTCTACTCCCTGACCTGGATTTGGTGTACGCCGGATTCCGACCCGGCGGACATGGTCGTGTCGCCACCGGACGCGCGCCTGCCCGCGGTGTTTGACGACCACAGGGGGTTCACTGCCGGATCATGGACATAGCTGTCCGCAGGCAACCAAGCGAGTGTAGGCGAATCCGCAGGTCTCCTCCAAATCCAGGTCCCATATACTTGCTTAGCCTTACCTACATCGGGCACTTTTTGCAGTCCACCGCGTTCGGCACACGTCGACGCAACGAACCAGGAGTAGCCGTTGAGCACAAATCGAACATCCGCACGCGGGTGGCGGAAGGTCGCGGCCGCGATGCTGGCGAGCGGACTCGCGCTCACCGCCGTGGCGTGTGGTTCCGACACCGGCGAGGCGGGTAACTCCGACAACTCCATCACCATCAAGCACCAAAAGGGCGAGACGACGATCGAAGGCACCCCCACCCGGATCGTCGCGATCGGCAACCAGTGGATCGACGCCACACTGTCCCTCGGCGTCACACCGGTCGGTTACGTCGACAATATCGCCGTCGTCGGCGGCGGCAAGTCCGCGCCGTGGGAGCCCGCAGCGCTGCAGGACGGCGAGTCCCTCAAACCGACCGCCGAGCTGGTCGAACAGATCGCAGCGCTGAACCCGGATCTGATTCTCGCCTCAGGATTCGCCGTCGATCAGGCCAAGTACGACCAGCTGAGCAAGCTGGCACCGACGATCAGCGACATCGGGTCCGCACAGGTCGACCCCTGGGGAGATCAGGTCTCGACACTCGGCCGCGTTCTGAACAAGGAAGCCGAGGCCGACAAGGTCATCGCGGACGTCAACGGCCAGATCGACGCGGTCGCGAAGAAGTACCCCGGTCTGCAGGGCAAGACCTTCCTGACGTGCTTCCTCGCAGGCGCGACGCAGTTGATGGTGCTCGCCGATCCCAAGGACGGCAGCAGCGAGATGTTCATCAAGCTCGGCATGTCGGTGCCACCGAAGTTGGCGGAAGAGTCGAGTAAAGGCGGACGGCTTGCGCTGTCACCGGAACGCTTCGGCGATCTGACCTCCGACCTACTGGTCGCGACCGGTCAGGAGGAGCCGTACAAGAAGCTTCCCGCGTACGCAACACTGCCGTCGGTCGAGAAGGGCAGCATCATCTTCCTCGACATCGTCGACATCAGCGGTCTGAACCAGCCGACACCACTGTCGTTGCCGTACCTGCTGAAGAAGCTCGAGCCTGCGCTCGCGAATGCCGCCAAGTAATACGGTGTTGCGCGGTGTGAGGGCTCCCCTCACATCGGCCGACGGAGTCAGGGTCACCCCTGACTCCGTCGGCCTTTTGCGTCAGTTCGTCAGCGCGACGACCACGACGCCTGCAGACCAGCGAGTGCATCCGCGCTCAGACCCGACGCCGACATCGGCTCGTGGCGGTGGTCATCCCCCACCTCGGTTGCCTCTTCGACCTCGGGCGGGTTCGCGATCGCATCGTCGACCGCCGCCGCAAGCTCGGTGATCGTGAGATGTTCGAACACGAGCTGCGGTGTCAACGGCAGACCCGCTTCGATCGCGCGCGCGGACCACTGAATCGAGATGACGCTGTCGCCGCCGAGCGCGAAGAACCCGTCCTCGCCGTCGACGTCCTCGATCTCGAGCAGCTCCTCGAGGATCCCGATGAGCTGGCGTTCGGTGTCGGAGGTCGACGCTGCGCCCGAATCACCAACCGGCCGAACAACTCTGTCGGCACGCGGCGCGGGCGTCCGATTCGGATTCCAGCCGGCCGGAACGACGGCCAAGCCACTCAACGTCGCATCGGGTGTCGCGGCGAACGCGTCGAGTACACCGACCAAGGTGTCGGCGATGACGTCGGCGGTTGCGATGTCGTAGATGTCGGAGTTGACGACGACCCGCACCGTCACCTCGCCGCTGTCCTCCACGACGAAGTCGAGGTGGAAGTCCATAAATGCGACGACGTAGTCCGGCGACTTCGACACGATCGTCGTGCTGCCGTCTTCGGTGAAGTCCATCCGCTGACCGCGGTAGCGGAAGTGCATCATGACCTGGAACAGCGGATTTCGCGACAGGGAGCGCGCGGGGTTGAGCGTCTCGACGAGCCGCTCGAACGGCGTGTCCTGATGGCTGATCGCCCCGAGCGCCGCGTCACGGCCGCGCCGGAGCACGGTCCGCAGCGTCGGATCACCCGACAGATCGGTACGCAACACGACGACGTTGGCAAAGAGGCCGATCAGATCGTTGGTCGTGTCGCCGACCCGATTGGCAACGGCTGCACCGATAGTCGTGTCCTCGCCTGCGCCGAGCGCGGCCATCATCGTTGCCGCTGCCGACTGGAACGCCATGAACTCGGTTGCACCGATCTCGTCGGCGAGCGCCTTGAACGTGGTCCACGTCGACGCGGGAACAGTTCGGCGAACCATATCGCCGGTACGCCCGAGGCGCGCGGGCCGCTCCCGGTCCCGAGCGACCGTGATCTCTGCCGGGACATCGGCAAGCGCCTTGTGCCAGTAGTCGATCTGCCCGCGACCGAACGGGCTCAGTTCGCCGCCGCCGGGCGCGTGGTCGAACATCTCGCGCTGCCACATCGCGTAGTCGGCGTACTGAATGTCGAGTGTGGGCCACGCCGTCGGTGTCTCGTTGCGCAGCCTGGCACGGTAGGCGACGGTGAGGTCTTCGACGAAGATCTTGTTGGACCGATCGTCGGCGATGATGTGGTGCATCAGCACAGTCAGCACATGTATCTGCTCGTCGGTTTTTGCAGCACCGACCGCAAACAGGCGCACTCGAACAAGCGGCTCGTTGGACAGGTCGAAGTCGTACTTGACGTCGTTGGCCAACTCGTCGTCGACCGCCTCGACACTGTCGACCTCGACGATCGGGACGACGAACTCGTCGATCGGGTGCACGAACTGGTACGGATTGCCCTCGTGTTCGAGAAAGGTCGTGCGCAGCGACTCGTGGCGGGCGACGACGTCGCCGACCGCAGTGATCAGCGCCGACCGGTCGAGTGGTCCGTCGAAGCGCAGCCCGAACGGAACGTTCTCGCCCTGGCCCGCGCCTTCCAGCTTGCGCTGGAACCAATAGGCACGCTGCGAATACGCGAGCGGAACGTGTTCTCCCCGTTCGCGTTTACCGACCGCCGGACGACCGGACGCCCGCACCTCCGCGCCGATATCGGGGTCGGGACCCTCATCGTCGAGCTCGTCGAGATCGATGTCGTATTCCTCACGGAACTGCTCGACGAGCACGCCGGCGAGACCGCTGACCGTCGGAGTGTCGAACGGCGCGCGCACATCGATCTCCAGACCGAATTCGGCGCGAATCATCGTGACCAGACGTGCCGCAAGCAGCGAGTGCCCGCCGAGCTCGAAGAACGAGTCGTCGGCGCCGACCTGATCGCGATTGAAGATGGTGCCGTAGAGCGCACTGACCCGAATCTCGGTCGGCGTCGCCGGTTCCCGGTATTCGCGGACCACGCTCAGCACGGGTTCCGGCAATGCGCGCCGATCCAGTTTGCCGTGTGCGGTGAGCGGGATCTCGTCGATCACCGCTATCGACGCAGGCACCATGTACTCGGGCAGAATCGCCCCGACGTAGCCCCTGACCTGATCGGTGTCCAGCTCGAGGCCCGCGACCGGAACGGCGTAGGCGGCAAGGAACGTTCCGAGGGTCTTGTTCTCCGCCACGACGAGGACGCAATGCGCGACGCCGGGGTGCGCCGCGACCGCAGCCTCGACCTCACCGAGCTCGATACGGTAGCCGCGGATCTTGACCTGCTCGTCCGCTCGGCCGACGAATTCGATGTCTCCGTTGGCATTTCGTCGAGCGAGGTCGCCGGTTCGGTAGAGCCGTTTGCCTGGCAGGAACGGATCGGCGACGAAGCGCTCGGCGGTCAGGCCCGGCCGCCCGAGGTAACCCCTCGCGAGCTGTTCACCACCGAGGTAGATCTCGGCGACGACGCCGGTCGGCACCAACTGCAACGCGTCGTCGAGCAGGTAGAGGTAGACGTTGCGGTTCGGGATACCGATCGGCACGATGCCGGTCCCCTGCGGACCTTCGACCTCCATGTGGGTCGACGCGACGACGGCTTCCGTCGGGCCGTAGTGGTTGCGGAGCTCGGCCTCGAAGATGGTTGCGAATCTATCGGCCACCTC
Source organism: Antrihabitans spumae (assembly GCF_043944905.1). Lineage (NCBI taxonomy): Bacteria > Bacillati > Actinomycetota > Actinomycetes > Mycobacteriales > Nocardiaceae > Antrihabitans > Antrihabitans spumae. The sequence continues at coordinate 33,393 of NZ_JBIMSN010000062.1, read as the reverse complement.
GCCCGGCAGCGCTTCACCGCCGACGGGTACGTGGCGCAGCGTCTGCCATTCCTTGACCTTCGGCATCAGGAGGAAGGTCGCCAGCATCGACGGCACCATGTGCACGACCGTGACGCCGTGCCTGATGACGAGATCGGCGACGTAGGGCAGATCGCGGAATGCGTTCGGCTTCGGAACCACAACGCGCGCACCGAGAGTCAGCGTCACGAAGATGTCCATCATCGACGCGTCGAAGCTGACCGACGTCGATTGCAGAACGCGGTCCGCAGCAGTCAGACCCCATTCCGCAGCGAAGCCGGCAAGATGCTCGGCAATCGCGTTGTGCGGTACCGGAACGCCTTTCGGCTTCCCGGTCGAGCCGGAGGTGTAGATGACGTAGGCGATGTTCGACGGGACCAACGCCCCGACCCGATCGGCATCGACGGGGTTCGCGTCCGACAATGCGACAGCGGCATTTTCGGCTGCGGCCAGTCCCGGCACGTCGAGGATCAGCTTCGGCAGGGCGTCGTCGACGAGGTATTCGACACGATCATCCGGGTAAGCAGGATCGATGGGGAGGTAGGCGCCGCCGGCCTTCATTACCGCAAGCGTGGCGATGACGAACTCGACGGACGTTGCAAGCTGCAGTGCGACGACGTCCTCGGGACCGACACGCTGACCGATCAGCCAGTGCGCCAACCGATTCGCTCGCGCGTTCAGCTCGGCATAACTGAGCTCGATGTCGTCCGAAGCCAAGGCGATCGGATCGGGTGTTGCCGCAACCCGATCCTCGAACATCGCCGGCAACGTAGTCGCGGGCTCCTCGACCAGACCACCGTGCGAGATGGCAACGATGTCTGAGCGTCCGGCAGAACCGAGGATGTCGATGTCGCCGATCCGCTTGTGCGGCTTGGCGATTGCCGCTTCGAGGAATCCGACGTAATGCTCGAGTAGCTGCGTGACGAGCGCTTCGTCGAGGGCATCGACGAGGTAGGTCGCCTCGACGCGAGCCGAACCGCCCGCCTGATCGAACACGACCATCAACCCGAGTGGCTCGGCGGCGACAGAACTGCCGAGCTCCAGCTGCGTCGACTCGATACCCGAGAGGGCAAAACCGTATGCGTTACCGCGTGCACTGAAGCTCAGCTGAACAAGCTGCGCGATACCGTCCTGCCCACCGACCCGTGCTGGATTGACCTCGCGCACAACCCGATCGATACCGACGCTCTGGTGAGCGAATGCGGCACTGCACGCAGCCCTTGTCGAATCGACGACGGCATCGAACGTATCCGCGCGACCGAAGTCGGACCGCACGAGCAAGGCGTTGCCGAAATATCCGATGACCGCATCGGAACCACGGCCTCGCCGCGTCGTCACCGGGACCGAAACCACAAAATCCGTTGCGGCCGTGTAGCGGTAGATCAGTGCGTCGAATGCGGCGAGCAGCACCATGAACGGCGTCGCCGAGTGTTGCTGCCCGTAGCCGGCGACCCGTGCCATCAGGTCGGCGGGCAGCTGCGCGATGACCTTGTCCGCAGTCTTCGACACCGCAGCCACACCTGACTGCGAGCCGGGGAGGTCGAGCCGCTCCGGCACCGGAGTCAATACGTTGCGCCAGTAGTCGAGGGCAGCTGCATCGGCGGACTCGTTAGTACGTGTATCGACTGCAACATCGAGATATTGCGCGACGAGGTCTGGCAAGTCGGCACCGTTGTAGGCCGCATTCACCTCGGTGAAGAACACCGGCCACGACTCGTCGTCCCAGCCGATGTGGTGCACCACGATCGAGAGGACGTGCTCGTCGGCGCCGACCCGCGTCAACGACACCCGCAACGGCAGATCCTTCGACAGCTCGAACGGGCGCGCGAAGCTGCGCCGCACCAGAACCTCGAGGCGACGAGTCCGCTTGTCTTCGGCGAGGTCTGTGAGATCGTGCTGCTGCCAGGACAACTCGGCTTCGTCGGACGACACCTGATACGGCTCGCCCGTCTCGTCGACCTGATAGGTCGTACGCAGGATCTCGTGCCTTGCAACAACGGTGGCGAACGCGTCCCGAAGGCGCTGCGGATCCAACGGACCGGTCAGCCGGAAGGCCACGCAGACGTTGAGCGTGGTGTCCTTCGGATCCAGCTTCTGCACGAACCACATTCGGTGCTGAGCCGGTGACAGCGGGCTTGGGGTTCCCGCCGCGCGCTTGGACGCGGGCGCCGCTTCGGCAGTCGCCAAACCACTTTCGCGCAGTCGCTGTTGCATAAGTTGCTTGCGGCGTTCGAGAATATCGTCTGACATTACTGGCTGTCCTTCTATCGGTTCAAAACTTCGTCGACTAGTAAAAGAGCAGGTCATAAAGCGGCGGTCAGTGCCGCTACGGCGTCGTGCCACAGTTCGGCAATACGCTCGACCTGCTCGGCGGTGAACACCGCAGCACTCCAGCGCAGCAGGGTGATCAACTGCGGACCGTCCGGTGTGGACTGCACGCCGGCGATCACGTCGAGTGGATAGCGCAGCGGGAAATCCGGCTCGGGAACGACCGGAAGATATTGCTGCAGTTCCAGATCGCCGATCGGTGCCCATGGCGCCCCGACCGACCCGGCCATGCCGAGATCGAGCCTGCCGAGGTAATCGAACATGATCTGGGGCTCCGGTGCGGCGACCAACTCGGGGACCTGATCGATGTAGCGGAGCAGTCCGTAGTCGACGCCGTTGTTCGGGACCGCGCCGACCCGCTCGGCGACTGTGGTCAGCACCGCACGCGCCGCACTCGGATCCGCCTGCGCTGCCAACACATTCACCGCATCCGCGCCGTGACCGAAACGCGCGGGGAAGACGCTCGTGAACCAACCGACGGTTTGGCTCGTGTCGACGGCGTCGCCGAGCACGGCGTCCTCTCTGCCGTGACCCTCCATCGCGACATACGCGCCCGCCGCTGGATCTGCGCCGGTCTCGGAACGCCACGCAGCCAGCGTGACGGTGACTGCAGCGAGCAGAAACTCCCGTACGCCAATATCTTTCGTGAGCCCACTCAAGATCGTCGCAGTTGCCTCGACCGTGGTCGATGCCGGGACGAAACCGTAGGACGCCCACGCGTCTTTGCGCGGATCGGATCGACGCGATCCGAGCGTCGGGTCCGGCGCGGCGGACTGGCTCAGCCAGTAGTCGAGTTGCGCGGTGACCTCAGGGGTCCCCGACCGCTGCCGGGTCAGGTCGGCCCACTGCCGGTAGCCGGTGAACTCGACGACCGGCTTCGGCACGGTACCCGATTCCAACTGTTCCCAACTACGTGCGAGATCGTTGAAGACAACCTGCCACGACACCGGATCCACCGCGAGGTGATGGATGCTCAGCAACAGAACGTCGTCGGCATCCTCGCGGGCGAACCACACAGCGCGGACCATCGCACCGGACCGCGGATCGATCTCGTCCACCGTCGCGCGTGCGTGCCGCTGCAGCGTCCGCCCGAACTCGCCGTCCGACTCGACTCTGCTCAGCACGTCCGCAGCCCGAACACTTCCCGGCTCGCGGCTGGTCAGGGTGAATCCCTCCGCTGTCTCCGCGAAACGGGAACGGAGCATGTCGTGCCCGTCCAGGAGCACCTGCAGCACGGTTTCCAGACCGGTCCGGTCGATAGCGGAGGGCAGGTTGACAAGCATGTTCAGTGCAAGCCTGCGATAGCCGCCGAACTCGTGCATCCACGACACGATCGGCACAGTGCCGACGTCGCCGTAGCCGAACGATTCTCCCGAGTAGTCGTCGGCTGGACGGTTGTCGATTGCTTCGGCGAGATCGCGAATCGTCTGCGCCGCAAGGATCATTCGCGGACTGATCGCCAGATCGGCACGCCGCAGCGAGTTGACCAAGGCGATCGCTGCGATGCTGTCGAGACCGAGGTCGACGAGATCGTCGTCGATACCCGGCGCAGTTCCTCCGGTCAGTTCCGCGAAAACCGAGCACAGGATGCGCTCGGTTGCCGTCTGCGGCGCCGAATCAGCGCCTGCAGCAACGCGATACGCATCTTGCGCGAGTTCCGTCAGAGCGCGCACATCGAGTTTGCCGTTTGTGGTCACCGGCAATTGCGGCACGGTGAGAACCCGCGACGGGATCATGTATCCGGGTAGTCGATCGGTCAACGCTGCACGCAGCCGAACCGGCTCCAGATCCGCACCCGCGGCAAATCCGACGAGGGTCGGACCGCTCGGCCGCGCCAGCACGACAACCGCTGCGGCATCGACACCCGACAACCGCAGCAGCGCCGTTTCGATGTCACCGATCTCGATGCGGTAGCCCCTGATCTTGACCTGATCGTCGGCGCGGCCGAGATAGCCGATATCGCCGGACGGCAAGCGCCGCACCAGATCTCCGGTCCGATACATCCGCTCCCCCGCCCGGAACGGATCGGCGACGAAGCGGTCGGCTGTCACGGCGGGCTTACCGACGTAGCCGCGCGCGACCTGCGCGCCGGACAGATACAGTTCGCCGACGACGCCGTCGGGAACGACCCGCAGACCCGAACCGAAGATGTAGGAGGTCATCCCGGTGACCGGGCTCCCGATCGTCGGATCGACGGACATGTCGGTCACCGAGGCGACGACGGCCTCGACGGTCGTCTCGGTCGGTCCGTAGCAGTTGTGGACCGCAGTATCGGGCAACGCGCACAACCGTTTCCACAACGGTGCGCTGATCGCCTCGCCGCCGAGTGCCAGCACGGCGAGGGGTGCCCGTTCGCCGGTCAGTCCAGCGGCCGCAAGCTGGGTGAACATCGACGGCGTCGTGTCGATCATGTCGATGTGATGGCGTGCGATACCGGCGACGAGACCGTCGGCATCGCGCATGTCGTCGGCATCGAACAGGTGGATCGAATGACCGTCCAGCAGACCGATCATCGGCTGCCAGGAGGCGTCGAAGCTCAACGACCACGCGTGGGCAATCCGCAGAGGCCTGTGCAGTCGGGCGAACGCGGGTCGGTAGACGCGATCGCGGTGGTCCGCGAAATAGGCTGCGATCGCAGCGTGGGTGCCCATCACACCCTTCGGTTCTCCGGTCGAGCCCGAGGTGAAGATCAGATACGCGCACTGGTCGGGTCGGATCGCGACAGGACCGGCTAACTCCGCGCCACGCTCCAGAGCAGACGCAACGTCGTCGGCCGTCAGCACAACCTTCGGCTTCGCCTGTCGGAGAATCGATTCGATACGAGCGTCTGGCAGGGTGATATCGATCGGAACATAGGCAGCACCGGTGCAGAGGACACCGAGTATTGCGACGATCGACTGGGTGGAGCGCGGCATAGACAGCGCCACAACGTCTTCCGGTTCCACTCCCCGAGCAAGCAGCTCACTCGCAACACTTGTTGCGGCGTGGTGTAATTCGCGATAGGTGTAGCGCTCGTGCTCGCTCGTCAACGCTACCGCGTCGGGAGTTGCGGCTACCTGCCGAGCGAACAGGTCAGCGACCGACACTCCTGCAACGTCCGCGGCTGGAAGCACCGGCTGTTCGGGGCGTTCGGACGGCAGCAACACGTCGAGGCCGGAAAGGCCACCGTCACCGATGTCAGGGAGTTGGCGAAGGACCGAGATCAGCCGAGTGCCGATGTCGGGCAACGAGAGCTGCGGCAGCATCTCTTCGACCGCTTCGACAACGACCGTCAGCTCGCCGTCGAGCAGGAAGCACACAACCGCAAGCGGGTAGTGGGTCAGACTTTCGGAATGGATCGGCCGGAACCGGGTTCCGCTGCCGGTTGTGATCGGCCGCAGCACATCCGACACCGGTGCGTTCTCGTAGACGAAGAGAGTGTCGAACAGCGCGCCCTTGCCTGCAGCTCGCTGAATCGTCGACAAGCTCAGGTAGCCGTTGTCGCGCATGACAGCGGATTCACGTTGCAGCCGCACACATTGACCGACGACGCTGGAGTCGTTGTCCTCCAACAGCACTCGAACAGGGATCGTGTTGATGAACAGCCCGATCATCGTCTCGACGCCCGCGAGCTCCTGCGGTCGTCCCGACACCGTCGTACCGAACACCAAGTCGCGACGGTCGGTGAGCCTGCTCTGTACAACCGACCAGGCGAACTGGACGACGGTGTTCATGGTCAGGCCGTTGGTGCGAGCCCAACTCTGTAGCCGGTCGGTGTCCGAAGCCTCGAGGACCTGCTTGAACAGCTGCGGGACAACGGTATTGATGGTCGAATCGGTCCGGTCGGCGACGATCAGCGGACCACTGACCGCACCGAGATAGTCGGCCCACTTCGCCGCTGCGGCATCGGAGTCACGGGAAGCCAGCCACCCGATGTAGTCGCGATACGGGCGCGGATCGGGCAGTGCCGTAGCCGAACCGTTTGCCTCGTACAAGGCGAACAGCTCACGGAAGAAGACGCCGAGCGACCAGCCGTCCATAAGGATGTGGTGTGCGGTGACCACCATTCGACGTGAACCGTCCGGCAGTGTCACCAGCACCACGCGGAGCGCAGGACCGGATGCCAGATCGAAACCCGTGCGCGCTTCGGATTCGGCGAGTGCGTCGAATTCCGCTGCGCTGGCATTACGTTCGAACCACGGCAGGTCGACTCGGGTCGGGACGATCTGCACGGGCTTCGGCAGATCACGGTCCCAGAACGCGGCGCGCAGATTCGCGTGCCGGTCCAGGATGACCTCGACGCAGCGCCGCAGCAACGCCGCATCGACCGGTCCGCCGACTTCGATCACGAACTGCATCGTGTACAGGTCGTCGTCGCCTGCCAGACGCGCGAGCGAGAACAGCCCCTCCTGGAGCGGACTCAGTGCGAGAACGTCCTCGATTTCCGGTGCGCTCACGAGTGAACACCGCCATCGGACATCAGGGCTACGACATCGTCGAGCGAGGCACCACCCATGATCGCCGTGACAGGCAACTCGCGATTCAACTCCACCTTGATCCGCTTTCGCAGATCGAGTGCCTGCAACGAATCGAGTCCGAGTGCAACGAGCGGTGTCGAACCGTCGACCGAGTCGGAACCGTCCGCGCCCATCACCCGGTCGAGTTCGCGGCGAACGCGCTCGGCGAACGAGGCCACCGCCGCTTCGGGCGTGACCGCGGGTGAGGCTGATGCGGCTGCGATCGGCGCACGAGGCTCAGGTTCGGGCACCGATTCGGTGACCGCAGGTATATCGACGACCGCCTCTTCGACGGTGGCGAGACCCTGCGCGAACACGGGCTCCAGACCGATCGCATCGGCGATCGAACGTAGCCGCGGCCATTCCGCAGAGAGAACGATGCTGTTGGTATCGGTGTGGTCGAAGCCTGCTGCGATCGCCGCGGCCGGGTGCATCGCGACAAGCCCTGAACCCTTGACCCGAGCGTGCACCGAGTCGTCGGCCTGCGGCGGAAGGACCCACAGCCCCCATTGCACCGACGTGCAGTCGCGTCCCTGCGCCCGCAAACGGTGGGCGATCGCGTCGAGTATGCGGTTGGTACCCGCGTACAACGTCTGACCCCAGCCACCCAAAGTCGCCGCAAAAGACGAGCAGAGCAACAGCCTGCACTCGTCGGTGAGCGGTACGGCGTTCAGGACATTTTCTAGCCCGATGATCTTCGACGCCGCCGCTGCTGCGGCCGAGTGCGCGTCGACATCGGAGGACACCGAGTAGGTGTAGTTGACGGCAGCATGCACGAGAACGCTCGCAGGATTGCCGGCAAACCCGGCCGCGAGGTCCGCGACCGCCGACGCGTCGGAGACGTCGCACGCCACCACGACGACCTCGGTCGACCCGAGCGCCCGGATCTCCCGAAGTCGCTGTGCCGTCGCCGCAGTCTCACCAGTACGGCTGACCAGGGTGATCCGCCCGGCGCCGTCGCGAACGAACTGCTCGCAGAATTCGAGCCCGACGTGGCCGGTGCCGCCGAGGACGAGCACGTTGCGCAGGTCCCGTGGTTCGGCGGCAGGTGCCGCGTCGGTCGCGACGAGACGCTTCGCGTGTAACTTGCCGTCCCGCAACGCGAGTTCCGGTTCGTTCGCGGTATGAACGGCGTCGAGTATGCGATCGGCAAGTGTCACATCGTCGACCGTCGAAAGATCCGCCGGCAGGTCGAGGTGGCGCAACGTCCTACCGATGTGTTCCAGTGCGATACAACGGAATCCGGCTGTGACGGCGCTGTGCACCGACCCCGGCACCTCTCCTTCGACAACGGCCTCACCGCCGCTGGTCACGACCCACCATTCGTCGACGTCATCGCCGAGCACTGCGGCCCAATCACGACTTCCGACAACGTCGGCGAACTCCGAAACCGCTGAGGCGTAGTCGGATTCGGCGGTCGGCGGCACGAAAATCACCACGGTGTCGGCGCTACGCTCACCGGCCTCGCCGTCGAGGTGGACGGTCGCATCATGGCGCGAAGCTCGCTGTGCAATGGCCCCGGCCAGCGCCGAACTGCTGCCGGCAGGATCGACCAGCCGGATCGTGCGTGGCGCAACCAATTTGCGGCGCGCCAGCCGCGGCCACTCTTCCACGAGGCGAGCCGGCGGCGTCATTGCCGCCTGAGCCGAGACCGACACCACGCGCGCGGGCGGGGCGTAGGGCGCCCACAGATGTCGCGAGTTCATCTGGGTGTGCGGGAAGTCTCGTAGCGGCGGAACAGCGGCGGTGTTCGCATCGGAGTCTTCTCGGAGGCTGTCCCACGAGTAGTCGAGATCGGCGACGGCGACCGTTGCGACGTTGCGGGTGAATTCGCGCAGGTCGGTCTCGGTGCGACGCGATGTGCCGATCACCTGATAGTCGCGGTCGGGCGCCGAACTCAACGTCTCCTGCACAGCGAGCATCAGGGTCGGATGTTCGGCAATCTCGATGTAGGTGTCGATACCGCGGTCGGCCGCGCCCGCGACCGCGAGGTCGAAGCGCACGCGATTTCGCAGATTCCAGAACCAGTAGTCGGCGACAGGGAACTCACTCGTGATCGCGCCTCCGAGTGTGGCTCCGAGGCAATCGATCTCGGGAACCGCGAACTCCTTGTTGTCCAAATCCTCCGCTACCGAGGTGAATTGGTCGCGAAACTGGTTCACCATCGACGTGTGCGCCGGGTACTGAACGCGAATCTCCTTGGCGAACCGTCCACGCGCGTTGACCAATTCGACGATCTGCAACACCGTGTCCCTGTCGCCGGAGATGCACAACAGATGGGCCGAGTTCACGACCGACAGCTCGGTCCACCCGGTCTGCCTGGCGATCAGCGCTTCGCACTCGTCACGATCGATGCCGAGTACCGCCATCGAATAGCCGGAAAGCGACAGTGCGGCAACCGCATTCGCCCGAATTGTCACCACCCGGATCGCGTCGGCGAGCGTGGAGGCCCCCGACACGTAGACGGCCGCGATCTCGCCCTGGCTGTGCCCGACCGTTGCCGCCGGTTCGATACCTGCCGCACGCCACATCGCAGCGAGGCCGACCATCTGCATCAGCAGAGCAGGCTGAACGATCTCGACAGCGTCGGGACGCTCGCCGTCCTTCTCCGAATCGTGCAGTAGGTAGGCCAGCGGCGAGATTCCGAACAACCGCGCGAAATGCTCCTCTGCTTCGTCGACAGCCTTCCGGAACACCGGCGACTCGCTGTAGAACATCCGCCCCATGCCCGGGTATTGGCTGCCCTGACCCGGAAAAACGTAGGCCCGCTTCCGCTTCGTCGCGGGACCGATCGAGGTGACGACTTTCGGATTCGGACTGTCCTCCGCGATCGACGTCAGCGCTGCGTCGAGCTCGGTCCGGTCGCGAACCATCGCCAGCGCGCGGAACCGTCGCGCCGTCCGTGTTCGAAACAGCGTCGCGGCAACCTGCGCGGGCGTCACCTCCGGACGCTGCGCGAGATAGTCGAGCAGTGCGACGGACTCCCGCCGCAACGTCTCCCTCGTGTCCGCCGAGAGCAGCACCGATGTCGTGCCGTCGGGCAGTAGGTACCTAGACAAGGTTCGACTCCTCGAGAACTGGCATCGCGATAATGCCGTGAGCGTTGGTTCCTGCCACGCCGAACGACGACACCGCGCCGTACCGGACACCGTCGCATGCTTCCCACGGTTCGAGCTTGGCGGCCAGACGCAGGGTGGTCGCATCCCAGTCCGTCGCCGTCGTGGGGTCGTCCGCGTACAGACTCGGCGCGATCTGACCGTTCACCCCGCACAGCAGCAACTTGATCAGGCCGAGCATGCCCGCAGCCGCCTGCGCGTGTCCCACATTGGTTTTCACCGAGCCGAGCCGCGGTCCGCGCGTCGACAGTTCCGGATCGCCGTAGGTCTTGCACAGCGCGTCGAGCTCGAGCGGATCGCCGACGGGGGTTCCGGTCCCGTGCCCTTCGATGACATCGACGAGCTCCGCCGATATCCCTGCAGCGGCAATCGTGTTGCGCACCAACCGCTCCTGTGCCGACGCGCTCGGAACGACGATCGGCGCACCCTTGCCGTTGTGGTTGATTCGGGTGGCGAGCACACGTCCGTACACCCGGTGACCGAGGCTGCGGGCACGCGATTCACGTTCCACCACAACAACTCCCGCACCTTCACCCCAGACCGTTCCGGTCGCACTCTCGGAGTAGGCGCGGATCCGGCCGTCGGTGGCCAGCGCATTGTTCTTGGCGAATTCGTAGAACGCTGCGGGCGAACCCATGACACAGACTGCCCCCGCGAGTGCCCATTCACATTCGTCACCACGGATCGCGGCGGCAGCCTGATGCAATGCCGTCAGCGACGATGCGCACGCCGTATCGACGGTGACCGACGGCCCGGTGAGGCCGAGGCAGTGCGAGATCCGGCCTGCAACCGCGCCCAGCGCGGTGCCGACGACGCGATAGCCACTGAGGTCGTTCACTTCGGCTGCCCGAGGTCCGTACTCGGAGATCGACGCTCCCATAAAGACGCCGACCTCGTCGCCGTCGAGCGTGGCAGGGTTGATGCCGGCATGTTCGAGTGCCCGCCACGCGACCCGGAGAATCACCCGCTGCTGCGGGTCCATCGCGATCGCTTCCCGAGGTGTGATCCCGAAGAACGCCGGATCGAACTCGGTCGCACCGTCGAGGAAGCCACCAGCGTCGCGGACCGCACCCCAGCCCTCGACCTGATCGAGGGCGAGGAGTTCGTCGAGTGGCCATTCCCGATCGCGCGGGAAGCGGCCGATCAGATCTCGTCCGTCGGCCAGCGCCGACCAGTACGCGGGCAGGTTGTCGATGCCTCCCGGCGCCTCGACCCCCATTCCAGCGATGACGATGTGGTCGACCTCGCCGGACGCTGTTTCGGTCGATGAATCGGGTGCTGCGGGTGTCATGTGAGCCTCTCGAGTCGAGCCGAACTAGTGTGCGGACGCGACTTCGGATTCGAGCAGTTCGGCGATGCCGTCGACGTTGTCGTTCAAGTAGAAGTGCCCGCCGTCGAACAGGGTGACCTCGATGTCCTGTTCGCTGTGCTTGGCCCAGCCGTGCAGTTCACGAGCGGTGACGTAGTCGTCCTCGGATCCGCCCAGGACGTGAATTCGAGTGCGCACCTTGACCTCCGGCGGGCATTCGTAGGCGTCGAAGGCCTGATAGTCGGCTTTGAGCGCAGGCAGTGCAAGCTTCATAACTTCGCGACTGGCAAGCACGGCGGCACCTGTCCCATTGAGTGCTGCCAGGTGATCGAGCAGGTCTTCGTCACGCGTTGGATGGGAGGGCATGTCGACGACCCGCGACGGCGATACCGCTCCCGAGGCACCGAGCAGACCGATCTCGATACCGGCGGCTTCGGCCTGCCGCACGAATTCGAAGCCGACCATCGCGCCCATGCTGTGCCCGAACACTGTGATGGGAACGTCACGGTTGTATTCGGAGGTCACGAATTCCGCGAGCGCACCCGCAGCAAGTTCTCCGATGCTCGTCGCCATCGGCTCCTTCGCGCGGTCTTGGCGGCCGGGGTACTGGAAGATGATGACGTCGAAGTTCGCGCTGAGCGCCTTCGAGAAAGTCCGATACGCCGACGCGCCTGTTCCCGCGTGCGGGAAGATCAGCAGCGGCAACGCCGAGGTCGAGCTCGGCTTGTGGAACTTGCGAATCCAACCAACGGTTTTCGGCATATCACTACTCCTGCGTTTAACGGAGTTGACTCCTGAGGTAGCCACCGCGGCGAGAACAGCGGGCTGGAACAGGTGGAACCGACCGCACGCAACGACTAGCTAGTCCAACTCATTGAATGTTGGTTAGCATAACCTATCTCGTTAGAGAGGCCCACGGCCCTCAGCCAGCGAGCGACCGATCACGGCGTGATTACGACCACGTACACCGGAAGGGATTGGCTGCCCTTGATCATATGCGTAGGCTTACCTAACACTGCTGTGCAGCAACAGCGGACACACACAGATTGGCAAGGACGACTATGACTCACTGGAAGAGAGCGGCGACCTTCACAGCCGCGGCGATCATCGCCACCCTCGGCCTGCTCGCAGGACCGACGGCAATCGGTTCCGCAGCACCGAGCGACCTCCCCATTCACCAGGTCGCGGCACCGACCACCGGCCAGCTGCGCGCCAATCTCGCAACCGCCGTCGACATCAGCTTGCCGCGCTCGGTCCGTGGTGCAGCGCTGGAAGCCGGCGAAGCCGGACTCGGCCAGGTCGACACCGTCGCAGGTCTGCTCGCGGCCGCTCCCCCGAGCTTCCGTTGGGACGTCGTCGGACCCGTCACCGTGAACGGTGACCTCGCGACCGCAACTCTGTTCACGGCCACCGATGGCTACGACCCGTGGACCACACAGGTCAGCTGGCGCGAAATCGACGGCCAGTGGAAGCTCTCGCGTGCAGGCCAGTGCGCGCTCGGCCAGTTCCTCGCACTGCCTTGCTGAAACACCGCTAGCACGACGGAGCTGACGCTCCTGCAACGACAACGATGGGCGCTCGAGCCGCATGCACGGCACGGGCGCCCATTGTCGTGTCCCCTGTCGGCGCACCGACCGGGGTCAGGGGTCCTTTCACCACGTTCGGCGGCAGCAGGGGTCCCCCGACACCGACCGCAGGCAACGCAGAAAGGCCCGTCCCAACAGGGACGGGCCTTTCGCGTTTTTGCTCTTACTTCGCGCGCTCGAGCACCTCGACCAAACGCCAGCGCTTGGTCGCAGAGGTCGGGCGGGTCTCCATCAGCTGGACGCGGTCGCCGACACCAGCTGTGCTGTTCTCGTCGTGCGCCTTCACCTTGGTGGTGCGACGGATGATCTTGCCGTACAGGGGATGCTTCACGCGGTCTTCGAGCTCGACCACGATCGTCTTCTGCATCTTGTCCGAGACCACGTAGCCGGTCCGGACCTTCCGACGGTTACGTACTTCTTCCGTGCTCACTGCTTTGTCCTCACTCATGCGGCATCTCCATCACTCACGGGTCCGGCGGCCAGGCCGAGCTCGCGCTCACGCATGACCGTGTAGACACGGGCGATCTCGTGACGAACGGTGCGCAGCCGACGGTTGTTGTCGAGCTGTCCGGTCGCCATCTGGAAGCGCAGGTTGAACAGCTCTTCCTTCGACTCACGCAGTTTCGCGATCAGCTCTTCTTCGGTGAGCTCACGGAGCTCTGCGGCTGGGGTACCAGTAGCCATCAGAACTGCTCCTCTCTCGACACGATCCTGCACTTGCACGGGAGCTTGTGCATCGCGCGGCGCAGGGCCTCGCGAGCGGTCTCCTCGTTGGGGTATGTCATCTCGAACATGACGCGGCCCGGCTTGACGTTGGCGATCCACCACTCCGGCGAACCCTTACCGGAACCCATGCGGGTCTCGGCAGGCTTCTTGGTAAGCGGGCGATCCGGGTAGATGTTGATCCAGATCTTGCCGCCGCGCTTGATGTGGCGGGTCATGGCAATACGAGCTGCCTCGATCTGCCGGTTGGTGATGTAGGCAGGCTCGAGAGCCTGAATGCCCCAGTCACCGAACGTCACCGCGGTACCGCCCTTGGCTGCACCGTTACGGCTCGGGTGGTGCTGCTTGCGATGCTTGACCTTACGTGGCATCAACATGCGTCAGACCTCCTGAACTTCTGTCGGAGCCGTTGCGCCTTCCGCAGCGCGGCCGGCTTCGGTGCTCGTCGCGGTGGTGCCCGAGGCACCGGAGCGACGCGGACGGGTCGGGCGCTCACGACGCGGACGGTCACCGGCGGGTGCTGCAGCTGCAGCGATCTCGCGCTTGCCGCCGACGATGTCGCCCTTGTAGATCCAGACCTTCACGCCGATACGACCGAAGGTGGTCTTCGCCTCGTACAGGCCGTAGTCGATGTCCGCGCGCAACGTGTGCAGCGGGACGCGACCTTCGCGGTAGAACTCCGAGCGCGACATTTCCGCACCGCCGAGACGGCCGGAGCACTGCACCCGGATGCCCTTGACGTTGGGCTGACGCATTGCCGACTGGATCGCCTTACGCATCGCACGGCGGAACGCCACACGGTTCGAAAGCTGCTCCGCGACACCCTGCGCAACGAGCTGCGCTTCGGCCTCGGCGTTCTTCACCTCGAGGATGTTGAGCTGCACCTGCTTACCGGTGAGCTTCTCGAGGGACGAACGGATCTTGTCTGCTTCGGCGCCACGGCGACCGATGACGATGCCCGGTCGTGCGGTGTGGATGTCCACCCGAACACGATCGCGAGTGCGCTCGATCTCGACCTTCGCGATGCCGGCCCGCTCCATGCCAGTGGCAAGAAGCTTGCGGATCGCGACGTCTTCCTTCACGTACTCGGCGTACTGCTTGTCTGCGTACCAGCGCGACTTCCAGTCGGTAGTGATACCGAGTCGGAAACCGTGCGGGTTGATTTTCTGGCCCACTACTGAGCCCCTCCCTCGGAAGTTGCTGCTGCGGTCGAACGACGGCGACGAGCACGACCAGCGGCACCCTGCGAAGGCACGCTCTCGACCTCGATCGTGATGTGGCTGGTGCGCTTGCGGATCCGGAACGCACGGCCCTGGGCCCGCGGCTGGAAACGCTTGAGCGTCGTGCCTTCGTCGACGTATGCGGTCGCGATGACCAACGTCGACGGGTCGAGGCCGAGGTTGTTCTCGGCGTTTGCTGCCGCGCTGGCGACAACCTTCGCAACGGGCTCGCTTGCGGCCTGAGGTGCGAACTTCAGGATTGCAAGTGCGTCCTCGACCGAGCGGCCACGGACCAGGTCCACGACACGACGTGCCTTCATCGGGGTAACCCGAACGTGCTTGGCGGTTGCGCGTGCGGTCGGGTTCTGAACAGTATCGCTCATCGCCTCTTCGCCTTCCGGTCGTCCTTGATGTGACCCTTGAACGTGCGGGTCGGTGCAAACTCTCCGAGCTTGTGTCCGACCATCGAATCCGATACGAACACCGGAACGTGCTTGCGGCCGTCGTGCACCGCGAACGTGTGTCCGATGAAATCCGGAATGATCGTCGAGCGACGAGACCAGGTCTTGATGACCTGCTTGGTCCCCTTGTCGTTCTGTACGTCCACCTTCGCAAGGAGGTGATCGTCGACGAACGGGCCCTTCTTAAGGCTGCGTGGCATCCTTCACTCCCTCCTTGTTATCGCTTGTTCTTGCCAGTGCGGCGGCGGCGGACGATGAGCTTGTCGCTCGGGCGGTTCGGCTTGCGGGTACGGCCTTCCGGCTGTCCCCACGGGCTGACCGGGTGGCGTCCACCGGAGGTCTTGCCCTCGCCACCACCGTGCGGGTGGTCGACCGGGTTCATGACGACACCACGGACGGTCGGGCGCTTGCCCTTCCAGCGCATACGGCCGGCCTTGCCCCAGTTGATGTTGCTCTGCTCGGCGTTGCCGACCTCGCCGACGGTTGCGCGGCAGCGAACGTCGACGCGACGGATTTCACCGGACGGCATACGCAGCGTGGCGTATGGGCCTTCCTTGCCGAGAAGCTGCACGCCGGCACCGGCCGAACGTGCCATCTTGGCGCCGCCACCCGGACGAAGCTCGACGGCGTGGACCGTCGTACCCGTCGGGATGTTGCGTAGGGGCAGGTTGTTACCCGGCTTGATGTCGGCCGTGGGGCCGGTCTCGATCGGGGATCCCTGCGCGATGCCCTTCGGCGCGATGATGTAGCGCTTCTCACCGTCGGCGAAGTGCAGCAACGCGATGTTCGCGGTGCGGTTGGGGTCGTATTCGATGTGCGCGACCTTGGCAGGCACGCCGTCCTTGTCGTTACGACGGAAGTCGATCAGACGGTAGGCGCGCTTGTGACCGCCACCCTTGTGACGGGTGGTGATGCGACCGTGTGCGTTACGTCCACCGCGACCGTGCAACGGGCGGATGAGCGACTTCTCGGGCGTCGACCGAGTGATCTCGGCGAAGTCCGAGACACTCGCGCCACGACGGCCCGGGGTAGTCGGCTTGTACTTGCGGATAGCCATGAGTTCTCTTCTCTTTCTGAGGTCCGGCGCTTACGCGACCGGCCCCCCGAAGATCTCGATGGGCTTGCTGTCGGCCGACAGGGTCACGAGCGCGCGCTTGGTGCTCTTACGCGTGCCGTAGCCGAACCGGGTCCGCTTGCGCTTGCCCTGACGATTGGCGGTGTTGACGCTGGTCACGGTCACGTCGAAGATCTTCTCGACGGCGATCTTGATCTGCGTCTTGTTCGAGTCCGGATGCACCAGGAACGTGTAGGTGCCTTCCTCGATCAACGAGTACGACTTCTCGGAGATGACCGGCGCGAGCAAAATGTCGCGAGGATCGGCGATCGTGCTCATTTGCTCTCCTCCTGTGCAGCTTCGGCAGGGCCGTGCACGAACGTGTTGAGCGCCTCGACGCTGAACACCACATCGTCGCTGTTGAGCACGTCGTAGGTGTTGAGCTGATCGGGAGCGATCGCATGCACACCATCGAGGTTGCGCACGCTCTTCCAGGCCGCGACATCTTCGCGACCGACGACCAACAGCACCTTCTTGCGATCCGAAATCTCGGCGAGGAAGGAGCGTGCCGTCTTGGTGCTCGGCGCTTGGCCTGCAACCAACTCGGTGATGACGTGGATGCGCTCGCCACGGGCCCGGTCCGACAATGCGCCACGAAGTGCGGCACGAATCATCTTCTTGGGTGTCCGCTGGCTGTAGTCACGCGGCTGCGGGCCGTGGACGACGCCACCACCTGCGAACTGCGGGGCGCGGGTCGAGCCCTGACGGGCGCGGCCGGTTCCCTTCTGGCGGTATGGCTTACGGCCACCACCGCGGACCTCGGCGCGAGTCTTCGTCGAATGCGTTCCCTGGCGTGCTGCCGCGAGCTGCGCGACGACAACCTGGTGCATCAGAGCGATGTTCGCTGTGACGTCGAAGATCTCGGCGGGGAGGTCGACAGTTCCGTTGGTCTTGCCACCGGGAACCTTGACGTCCACCTTGAGCTTCGAGGAAGTCTTGGAAGTGTTCACTGCGCTCGTCATGCTCGAGCACCACCCTTCACTGCACTCTTGACGATCACCAGTCCACCCTTACGGCCCGGGATCGCGCCCTTGATAAGCAGCAGGCCGTTCTCGGCATCGACCTTGTGGACCGAGAGGTTCTGCGTCGTGATGCGGTCGTTGCCCATCCGGCCGGACATACGCATTCCCTTGAATACGCGGCCCGGGGTGGCGCAGCCACCGATGGAACCGGGGCGACGGTGCACAGCCTGCGCGCCGTGGCTGGCGCCCTGGCCGGCGAAGCCGTGCCGCTTCATCGTTCCGGCGAAGCCTTTGCCCTTGCTCGTGCCCGTGACGTCCACGAACGCACCGTCTTCGAAGATCTCGGCGGTGAGTTCCTGGCCGACCTCGTACGAGGTGGTATCGGCGATTCGCAGCTCGACCACGTGGCGGCGCGGCGTGACGCCTGCCTTGGCGAACTGGCCGGAGTTCGGCTTGTTCACCTTGCGTGGGTCGATGGCACCGAAGGCAACCTGCACGGCGCTGTAGCCGTCGAGCTCTTCGGTACGGATCTGGGTGACGACATTCGGTCCGGCCTTGATGACGGTCACCGGGACGACCCGGTTGTTCTCGTCGAAGACCTGAGTCATGCCGAGCTTGGTGCCCAGGATGCCCTTTGCGGGCCTGTTCTTGTTGTCAGTCATGTTGTTCAGTCCCCGGCTCACTGAATGTTCACGTCGACACTGGCCGGAAGGTCGATGCGCATAAGCGCGTCGACAGTCTTCGGCGTCGGGTCGAGTATGTCGATCAACCGCTTGTGTGTGCGCATCTCGAAGTGCTCGCGCGAATCCTTGTACTTGTGCGGCGAGCGGATGACGCAGTACACGTTCTTTTCGGTCGGCAACGGCACCGGGCCGACGACGCGGGCCCCTGTACGGGTCACCGTCTCGACGATCTTGCGCGCTGACGCGTCGATCGCCTCGTGGTCGTAGGCCTTGAGCCTGATGCGGATCTTTTGTCCCGCCACGCTAACCCGTCCTTTTCTTGACGCTGTCTGAAACAAAACCGATCTTGCAGATCCGCCGATTTCGGCTGGACCCACCTCGTCTGTTGCAGTTCGACCCGAACTCACGACACAGAACAGACGCATGGTTATCGAGGGGACTCGATCCGCTGCCGCTGTTCATCTGTCATTGTTCACCGGTCCACGCGGTCGGGCGTGTCGCCCTAACGCACATTCTCCGACCCAGACAATTTCTTGATCTGCGGCCACACGAATGCGTCCCGGATGCGCTCGCGTACGAGCGCGGGTTTCACTGCTGGTGTTCTTGCAAGTCTTACTTCGCCACCGGGCCTGATCTCGCGATCGACTCCATAGGCGTTCTTCCCACCCGATCCAGGCCGCACAACAGCGCGTCCCGTTCAAGGCAACCTGAACAGTATGCCTCACGCGGGTGGTGAGTTCAAATCTGGTCCGCAGCGCTCCGCGCACCACCTATCTTACTTTGGAGTAAGATAGGTGAATGGGTAATGAGAGCGCGACATATCGCGGCTGGAAGAAGCTTCCCGACAACAGGATCGGGCACGCGCTGTTTTCGCTCGGCATGGTCGCGCGTGTTCCGTATTTCGGCACCATTCTGCCGAACGTGACCGTGCTCGAACCCGGCCACCGCGAGGTCAGCGCACCGAAATGGATCGGCATCCACAACCATCTCGGCACCTTCCACGCCATTGCGGCGTGCAACCTCGCCGAGGTCGCGATGGGAATGCTGAGCGAGGCGACGGTGCCGGACACCCATCGCTGGATTCCCAAGTCGATGAACGTGCAGTACCTGCGCAAGGCCAACAGCGGTCTGCGTGCGGTGGCGAAACTCGAAACCGTGCCCGACTTCGCTGCGATCACCGAGGGCACCGACCTCGTCATCCCCGTAGCGATCTACGACAACAACGGCACCGAGGTCGTGCACGCCGACATCACCACCTGGATCACCCCCAAGTAACCAGTCAGCTCGCGCACGGCGGCGTATGGGTCCTCCCGTAGTCGGGATCCAACGCCGCCAGCACGAGGTGCAATGCCCGCGGATCGATGAGCATCGAGCCGTGGGCGACGCGATTCGTCGGGCAACCGTCCTGCACCCACACGTTCCGCACGTTGTCCGCCGCAGCGAGGAACGCGGTCTCCGGCGGGGTCGCCACCTCGTCGTCACGCGTCGCTATCGCGGTGTAGCGGACTCCGGCAATCGTCTGTCCGCCGGCGTCGAGGTCTGCCAACAGCGTCGAACCGACCTGCATCTGCGTACCCGCGGCGCCGAAGACCTGGCCCGCGATCTGGTCCTCGCGCATACCGAGCGACGCGAGATCCGGGTACAGACCGCGTAGGCCGGCAAACGTGGTGCCGTTGTTCGCCGACGACACCAGGACCAGCGACGCGACCGCACCCGCTCCACCATTCTTCAAATACTGACGAGCGACCGTCCCACCCGACGAGTGACCGACGACGTCGACCTGGGTGGCCCCCGTCCGAGCCCGAACTTCGTCGACGAAGGATCGGAACTCCTCCCCGCTTCGTCGAATGTCCGCGGTGCCCCAGACGATCTTCGACGGGTCGTACCACGCGGGCACGCCGCCGATGTTGCGAGCGAAGACGCAATACCCCTCGGCTCGGAGCAACACGGCAAGCACCGGAAACGCGCGGTGGATGTCGGAACCCGAGCCGTGGACGAGGACGACCGGACGTGGATGCGACGCGGACGGTGTGCAGGTCCAGTCGTTCGCGCCGGCCAAGCCCGGCTCGGCAACGGCGACCCGTCCGGTCAGCAGCAGCGCGACCGTTGCGGTCACCAATGCAACGGTTCGCCAAGCGCGCCTCATCGGATACCGAGTGGTCCGGCGAGCACCGGCCACGAGTCCTTGAAATCGTCCTGCCAGTACCCCCACGTGTGGGTTCCGGTCGGGCGGAAGTTGTAGTGCGCTCCGATGCCGAGTTGGTCGAGGCGGGTCTTGAGATTGCGCGAGCAGTAGTCGGTCGCAACCTCGATGACGCCCCCGACGGTGAGCTGATTCGCAAAACCCGCGGGTCCAGGAATCGAGTACGGACCGTCGTAGACGTCGTACTCGCCGGGAAGACCTGTGCCGGTGGAGATGTAGAGCGCCATCCCCCGCAGATTCGCTGCGTGCACGAAGGGGTCGTTGGCGGCCCACATCGGGTCCCCCGGCGGACCCCACATGTTCTGGGTGTTCGCACCGCCCCAGAACTCGACGACGATGCGGACCAAACTCTGCCCGATCGGATCGGAAGTCTGGACGCAGCCGCTGTAGGACGCGGCGCTTGCGTACAGCCCTGGAGCGGACGCCGCGAGCGCGAATGCGGACGCCCCCGACATCGACAGACCGGCGATCGCGTTCTTGCCGTTGGTGTCGAAGTGCTCGTCGATGAGCAGCGGTAGTTCCGCAGTCAGGAACGTCTTCCATTTGTTGCGGCCGAGCAGCGGATCGTCGTTGCGCCAGTCCGTGTAGTAGCTGAAGGGTCCGCCGATGGGTGACACGACGTTGACGTTCTTGTCCCGCAGGAACTGCAGCGCGTCGCTCTTGCGTCCCCACTGAGTGCCGTCGACCCCGCCGCTGACCCCGGTCAGCAGATACAGCGTCGGGCGCGGCACGCTGTCGTCGGCAGCCCGCTGCACAGTGACCGAGAAGGTCCGGCTCATGGCGGCGGAGTAGACGGACAACGTGATGTCTCGATCGCTGTCGCTGCGGACGTCGACGATGCGCGATCGCTCTCCCGGCTCAGCCGAGCTGATCGGAATGCAGATCCCGTTGGTGAGCGCGACGACCAACAGCGCAGGGGCCGCGCAGGCCCGAATCAGACTCGCAATTCGCATAATTCGACGTTATGAGGCGCGCGTACCAAAAACACGACCGCTCTTCTTGGGACAGCATTGTCGTTGCCCCCGGTTCTGGCGGCTCCCCGACGGTCACGCGTGCGGCCGCCTCGAGTTGAATGGGGGCATGGCAACAGGGTCGCGAAGAGTCGACGTATGTGTGGTCGGCCTCGGCCCGACCGGTCGAGCACTGGCACATCGAAGCGCGCAGGCGGGGCTGCGGGTCGCGGCTGTCGATCCACGGCCCGACCGAATCTGGACCCCGACCTACTCTGCCTGGCTCGACGAACTTCCGTCCTGGCTGCCGCCGTCGGTCGTCGCGTCGCGGATCGAGGCGCCGACCGTGTGGACCACCACCGAACGCAAAATCGAGCGTCCGTACGTGGTCCTGTCCAAGCCACGACTGTTCGACGCCCTACCGCTCGACGACGTCCATATCGAGGCTCAACGGGCGACAGCGCTGACCGCACGTCGGGTGACGCTCGCGGACGGAACCGACATCGAGGCCGACATCGTTGTCGACACCAGAGGCTTACCGAAGACCGACCGCCGACCCGCAGCGAGTGCACACGGCATCTTCATCGAGGCCGACCGCGTCGAGCACTATGTCGGCGCAGGAGAGGGTTTGCTGCTGGACTGGCGACCCGAGAACGGCGCGACCAACGACGAACCCCCGTCGTTCCTGTACTCGGTTCCCATCGGCGACGGCACGGTGATCTTCGAGGAGACGACACTCGGCGTTCCGGGTGGGCTGACGCAGCACGAACTTCGCCGACGGGTCGTGACTCGTCTTGCCGCTCATGGTATTTCGCTGACCGGCGACGAGCCGCACGAGTCGTGCCACTACCCGCTCGACCAGCCGCCGCCACGGCGCTTTCGTGACAAAGAGGCGGCCGTCGCCTTCGGGTCGCGAGGCGGCATGATGCACCCGTGCACGGGCTACAGCGTTGCCGATTCCCTTGCCCTGACAGACACTTTCGTCGATGCGCTGCTGTCGGGCACCGACCCGGTCGCCGCGTTGTGGCCTGCGAAAGCGCGGTTCGTCTACTGGATGCGCGAGCGTGGTCTAGCCGGGATGGGCAGACTCACCACCGAACAGGCGACCGCGATGTTCGACTCGTTCTTCCGTGCCTCACCGCGTCAGCAACGAGCGCTGCTCACCGAGCACGCGGACCCTTTCGGGCTCGCGACCGTGCTGGTCGGAACAGTCGCCCATACCTGGCCGTTTCGGTGGCGATTCGATCTGGTCGGGTGGTCCAACCGCAACAGGTGGGGGAAATACACTGCTCAGCAGCAGGTTTCAACACCGAAGAGCTAAGCCGCGAAGATCCGCGCAAAAGATTCTGCCGCAGGTGTCGATCTACCGCATTGTCCGTTCGACCTATGGGTGAAGGGTCCGACAGGCGGATCCGGGTAGCAAGGGAGACGAACCGTGAAGTACATGCTGATCATGCGCGGGACCGACGAGACGTACGCCGAGATGGAAAAGGTCGAACTCGACACCATGTTCGAAACCATGGGCAAGTTCAACGAGGAGCTGATTCGGGCAGGTGTCCTCGTCGCCATGGAAGGTCTGGATGATCCGGCCGAGACCGTGGTCGTCGACTATTCGTCCGAAACACCGGTTGTCAGTGACGGCCCGTACGGGGAAACCAAGGAGCTGTTCGGCGGCTTCTTCATCCTCAACGTCACGTCCAAGGAGGAGGCGGTCGAGTGGGCGAAGCGTATGCCCGTCATTGTCAACGGCTTCAAGACAGAGGTCCGCAGGGTGCCGACCATCGACGAATTCCCGCAGACCAATGAATACGTCCAGCGGGAGCGTGCGTGGCGCGAAGCCACCGGCCAGCTCTGAACGTTCGACCAGAACTCGATGACTGACCACACCGGTCGCGATGCGGTCGGCGCGGTCTGGCGCATCGACTCGGCGCGGATCATCGGTGCGCTCGCGCGGTACACCGGCGATTTCGGATTGGCCGAAGATGTCGCCCAGGAGGCTTTGGCGGAGGCGCTGGTGACCTGGCCGCGCGACGGCACACCCCGCAATCCGGCGGGGTGGCTGCTCGCGGTCGGTCGCCGCCGGGCAATCGATACCTACAGGCGTCGATCCGCGCTGGACGAGAAGTACGCGGCGCTCGCCCACAATCTGGGCGAGGGCGGTGTCGTTGCAGGCAGTCTGCCAACCGACCCGGCAAGGGAGGTCGAGGACGTGCTGTGGGATCCGGACCAGATCGACGACGACGTCCTCGCGCTGATGTTCATTTCCTGTCACCCGATGCTGGCACGGGAAGCGCGGGTCGCTCTGACGCTGCGGGTGGTCGGTGGTCTGACGAGTGACGAGATAGCCAGGGGATTCCTCGTCCCGACGGCCACGGTTCAGGCTCGAATCACTCGCGCCAAGAAGATGCTGGGGTCGGCGCGGGTGCCGTTCGAGTTGCCGTCCGCCGCTGAGCGGGCCGAACGACTGGGCACAGTGCTCAGCGTGATCTATCTGATCTTCACCGAGGGATCGTCCGCCAGTTCCGGTCGCGATGTGCTTCGCCTCGACCTGGCGAGCGAGGCGCAGCGACTAGCGCGGGTGCTGGCCAGACTGGTACCGAACGAGCCGGAGGCACTCGGGTTGCTTGCGCTGCTCGAACTGACCGCGGCACGCTTTCCGGCACGAACGGGGCCCGACGGCGAGCCGGTGCTACTCGACAGGCAGGACCGAAGCCGCTGGAATCATGCAGCCATCGCGCGGGGACGCGCAGCACTCGCCAGGGCGGAGCGGGTCGGACGCGGCCTCGGCCCATACGGCCTGCAGGCGACGATTGCCGAATGCCATGCCAGTGCCGAGTCGGTCGAGGCAACAGACTGGGACCGGATCGTCGGTGTCTACGAAGCGCTCGGCAGGCTCGCGCCGTCCGCGGTCGTCGACCTCAACCGCGCGGTTGCAGTGTCCATGGCGCAGGGACCTGCCGCGGCACTTCCGATCGTCGACCGACTCGTCGATACGAATGCGTTGGCGAACTCGCACCTGCTGCCCATGGTCCGCGGCGAGTTGCTGACTCGCCTCGGGCGCACCGAAGAGGCGCGCGCCGAACTGCTCGTCGCCATCGACAGGTGTGGCAACGATCGCGAAAGGGCGGTGCTGGAAGGCAAACTCGCCGACCTCGACGGCGGAGACTAGGAGTGGTCAGCGAGATTGTGTTCCCAATATCGCCACAGCACACCGGCATAGTCGGCGAGCGGCGGCACCGAGATACCGCTACCCGCAAGGGCTGCAACGGTTCTCGTGGAATCGAAATGACAGGTGAACTCGGTGTGCTCGATCACCTCCGGCGGCACGCCGACCCCTGGCATCAGCACGCTCTGCACGCCGGGGACCTTCATCGCGAGGGTCATCGCCTGCTTCGGAAGCAGTTGCTTGAGCCGCGGTGCGCCGGCCTGCTCGGCGAACAGGTTCATCACGTCGACCGAATTCTGGGCGTCGGGGTTCACCAGGTGGAACGCTTCGCGATCCAGGCCGGGAACGTGGGCGATGTGGTCCATCGCGCGGGCGATGTAGTCGACGGGGACGATGTTCGTCTCGCCGAGATCCGGCACCAGCAGCGGTACCCGGCCGGGCAGTCGGCCGGCCAGGCGCAGCATCTTGAAGAAGTAGTACGGACCGTCGATCTTGTCCATCTCGCCTGTCACCGAATTGCCGACGACGATTGCCGGGCGGTACACCCGCCACGGTCGTTCCGATTCGTCGCGGACGATCTTCTCCGACTCGAACTTCGTCCGGTGGTACGGCGACGGTAGCTCTTGGCCTTCGTCGAACATGTCCTCGGTGAAGATGCCCTCGTACAGACCCGCTGCCGCGACCGACGACGTGTGGTTCAGCGTGCCGACCTCCAGCGCATTCGCAACCTGCACGGCATGCCGCGTTCCACCGTTGTTGAGCAGTTCGTTCTGCTCGTCGGAGGCGGTCATGTCGTAGATCGCGGCCAAGTGGAACATGTGGTCGATATCGCCACGATGGGCGTCGATCCACGCCGGATCGATGCCGAGAGCCGTTTTGCCGAGATCGCCTGCGACGGGTTTGATTCGGTCGCCCGCCCCCCACGCTTTCGCTCGGTTGGCCAGCTTTCCTTCCGACCCCGCACGGACGAGTACGTGGACGTCGCCGTCACGTTTCAGCAGCTCCGGAACAAGGAAGCGCCCGATGAAACCCGTAGCCCCCGTTACCAAATATGCCATCGTCGAAGCCTAAACCAGCGGGCCGATTCGCCGGGTCGGATCGACGATCTCGCCTACTGGTTACTCGCGTACTCCTTGCGCAACTGATGCTTGACGACCTTGCCGCTGGCATTGCGTGGAAGCTCGTCGACAACGATCAAGTCCTTGGGGTGTTTGTACCTGGCGAGCCGTTCGTTCAGGAAGGGTTCCAGGTCGGCGAGTTCGACAGCGTCCGCGCCCGCAAGCGCGACGACCGCTACCGGAACTTCGCCCCATTTCTCGTCCGAA
The DNA here is from genome assembly GCF_043944905.1 of Antrihabitans spumae. NCBI lineage: Bacteria > Bacillati > Actinomycetota > Actinomycetes > Mycobacteriales > Nocardiaceae > Antrihabitans > Antrihabitans spumae. The sequence continues at coordinate 7,733 of NZ_JBIMSN010000062.1, read as the reverse complement.
CGACCGATGACCGCGGCTTCCCGAATCTTGTCGTGCGCGAACAACACGTTCTCGACCTCGGCGCAATAGATGTTCTCTCCGCCCGAGATGATCATGTCTTTCTTGCGGTCGACGACGTAGACGAAACCCTCGTCGTCCTGGCGTACGAGATCCCCGGAATGGAACCAGCCGCCTGCGAACGCATCGGCGGTGGCTTCGGGCTTGTTCCAGTAGCCCTGCATGAGTGTCGGTCCGCGGTAGACGATTTCGCCGATCTCACCCGGTGCGACGTCGTTCATCTCGTCGTCGACGACCCGCGCCGCGATGGTCGGAATCACCCAACCGACGGAGCCGAGTTTGCGGAGCGCGTCCTTGCCCTCGAGAACACACGTGATCGGCGACATCTCCGTCTGACCGAAGACTGCGACATTGCGGGCGGCGGGGAACGCGTCCGACATGGCGCGCAGCACACTGTCGGACGCAGGCGCAGCACCCCAACTGATCGCACGCAACGCGAGCTTGCGATTCGGCACGGAATCGTCGGCGCAGATGACCTGCCACTGTGCGGGCACGAGGAAAACAGACGTCGCCTGCTCCTGCTCCCAGGCGTCCAACACTTCGGTCGCGTTGAAAGCGCCGAGCGGATGCACGACGGTCTTGCCGCCGAGCAGGATGGTCGGCGCGATGCTGCCGAGGCCGGCGATGTGGAACATCGGCGCGGCGCAGAAGGCGACGTCGTCGGAAACGGCTTCGAACGCCCGAATCGCGGTCAGCGCTTGGCTCTGCATGTTGATATGGGAGAGCACCGCACCCTTGGGGCTGCCGGTTGTGCCCGAGGTGTACATGATGAGCGCAGGGGTGTCTTCGGGAATGTCGAGCGGTTCATGACTCTCGCCCTGTTCGGCGACCAGCGCCTCGTAGCCGAGAACTCCCTCTCCCGTTTCACCACCCACGACGATGCAGGTCGACAGCACCGGCGCCTGCGTGCGGACCGCGGCAACCAGCGGCGCGAGCGGAGTGTCGGTGATGATCGTCTTCGCGCCGCTGTCGGCGACGATATAGCCGATCTCGGGTGGGGTCAGCCGGAAGTTCACCGGTACCGCAATGGCGGCCAGGGCGTTGATCGCGAGCACCGATTCGATGTACTCGGGATGGTTGAGCATCAGAATCAGGACGCGGTCGCCCTTGGTGACACCCCGACGCGACAGCGCATCGGCGAGAGCCTCCGAGCGCTCGTGCACCTGCCGCCAGCTCGTGTCCTGACCCAGATAGCGGAAAGCTGTTGCGTCCGGACGCATCTGGGCGTGCACCGCGACCTGATTGTTCCAATGATTGCGGCGCGACCGCAGCGGCTCCGACATTTCGGGGTTCGTCATTGTGGTCACGCCCCGAACTTCGCTGGACGCTTCTGCAGCATCGCCATCGCACCCTCTTGGAAGTCGGGCGAGGTGAGCAGTTCCGATTGCCCGACCTTCTCTCGCTCGAGGGCCGCGTCGAGTGCGGGCAGTGTCGCACTGTTGAGAGCCTGCTTGGCCAGCTCGAGCGCCCGCCGTGGTCCACTCGCGAGCTTGCGAGCCGCGGCGTCCACCGTCGCGTCGAGTTCGTCGGCCGGAAGCACTCCAGCGAACAGACCCGCCTCCTTCGCGGCCGCGGCGGGCAGTCGCTGCCCGAGCAACGCCATCTCGGCTGCGAGTGCTCTGCCTGCGCTTGCCGCGATCATCGCCGCAGCGCCACCGTCCGGCATAAGCCCGATGTTGACGAACGCAAGGAGCAGGTACGCATCCTCGCTCGCGTAGACGAGGTCGGCGGCGACCGCGAGCGCAACACCGACGCCCGCTGCGGACCCCTTGACGCGCGTAATCACGGGCACCGGGGCTTCGATGATCGCTCGCACAACACGATTCGCGGCGTCCATGGTCATCTCCGGTGTGATCCCCCGGCCGGCCTCGGCGACACTCGACGACAGGTCGGCACCGGTACAGAAGGCTCGATCGCCATCGCCGGTGAGCACCACGACGCGGACCGACCTGTCGGTGGCAACGCCGACGAACACGTCGCCGAGCGCGACCATCGTGTCGTAGTCGAGTGCGTTCATCCGCTTCGGGTTGGTGATGGTGACGCGAAGTACGCCGTCGTCGTTGATCGCCGTGTATCGAGGCGCTCTTGTTGTTGTCGTCTCGGTCATGACGGGTCAGCTCCTCGCTGTGACGGGTGCGGCGACAATTTCGTTCAGCCTGCCGGTGATGATGTCTTCAGCTTCATCGATCATCCGCGTCACCAGGTCGGCAACGGTCGGAATGTCGTGAATGAGACCTTGCGATTGCCCTGTGGTCCAGATGCCTGCATCGAGGTCGCCCTCTTCGAAGACCTTGCGACCGCGTTGACCGGAAACCAGATCGCGGATGTCGTCGAAAGAGCCGCCCGACTTTTCGATCTCGACGACCTTGCGGCTGATCGCGTTGTCGGCGACGCGGGCGGTGTTGTTCAGCGTTCGGAAGATGAGTTTCGTGTCGAGTTCGCTGTTCGCGACGATCTGCTCCTTGACCTTCTGAGCCACACCGGATTCCTGCGTACACATAAAACGTGTACCCATGTTGACCCCGTCGGCGCCGAGCGCGAGTGCTGCGACCAAACCCTGTGCGTCGGCGATTCCACCCGATGCGATCATCGGAATCGTCAGGTGTTTCGCCGCGGCAGGGATCAGGATCAATCCGGGAATGTCGTTCTCACCGGGATGGCCGGCGCACTCGAAACCGTCGATGCTCACGCCGTCGACGCCGACCTGCTGCGCTTTCAGCGCGTGCTTCACGCTCGTGCATTTGTGCAGGACCTTGATGCCGTGGTCCTTGAGATGGGAGAGATGAGTCGCCGGATTACCGCCTGCGATCTCGACGATCTTGATGCCGCTGTCGATGATGGCCTGACGATATTCCTCGTACGGCGGTGGCGTGATCGACGGCAGGATCGTGAGGTTCACGCCGAACGGTTTGTCGGTCAGCTCACGGGTTCGCGCGATCTCCTTGGTCAGGTCGTCGGGGGTCGGCTGTGTCAACGCGGTGATGAAACCGAGTGCGCCCGCATTGGCGACGGCAGCGACGAGTTCGGCGCGGCCGACCCACATCATTCCGCCCTGAACGATCGGGTGCTCGACGCCGAACACCTCTGTGAACCGAGTACGCAACATTGCATCTCTTTCTGCTGTCGAAGGCGGGATCGAGAGAACCGCTTCCGCTTTTTGCGAATCGTGGTTAACTTATGGACATCTTGGCAGGCTGTCAATACCGGACCCACGGTAGGTGACGCGGTGTGGCAAACTCGACGATTCGCAAGGGAGGCGGCAGATGACGACCGATCGTGCGACGACGACAACACCGGTGCGGCGACGCCCTCGCGACCGCAAGGCGCAGATCGTCAGAGTTGCAGCCAACGCGTTCGGCGAACGCGGGTATCACGCGGTCGGAGTGGACGAAATAGCCGCCGAGATCGGTATTTCGGGACCAGCTCTCTACCGGCATTTTCCGAACAAGTACGCACTCTTCGTCGCGACAGCGGACGCCATCGTCGACCGCCTGCTCGCCGTCACCGAGGTACCGCAACACCTGCCCGACGCTCGCGAACGACTCGCGGCCACGGTGCACGAAATTGTTGCCGTGACGATCGACAACCGACGGTCCGGCGGTATCTACCGGTGGGAATCGCGCTACCTCGGCGACGACGATCGTGAACGATTTCGCGGGCTGTGGGACGAGGTGAACCAGCGGGTTGCGCGACCGCTGCACGAACTGCGGCCTCGCCTGCCCGAGAGCGACATCGCCATGCTTGCCGCCGCGACCCTCAGCGTCATCGCGAGCATCACCGTGCACCGGATCGCACTGAGCGCCGGCCGCACCGAAGCACTGATCGACAGCCTGGCACGGTCGGTGCTCGAATGCGAACTCCCCGCTGCACCAACCGAACTCGCGGCTTCGACCCGACACGACGGCGGCCTCGCCGTAGCCGCGAAACGCGAGTCCCTTATTGCGGCCGCCCTCGAGATCTTCGACAAACGCGGCTATCACGAGGCGACGATCGAAGAGATCGGCGTCGTAGCAGGTATCACCGCCTCCAGCGTGTACCGCTACTTCGCGGGCAAGGCCGAAATTCTCGCCGCTGTGTTCTACCGCGCGAGCGAACGTCTCGCCGTTGCGACCTCGGACGCACTCGGCGAAGCAGCCGATCCAGCAGCGGCCATGGACAATCTTGTCACTCGCTACGTCCGCCTCGCCTTCGTCAATCCAGCGCTGATCTCCGTCTACTTCGCAGAGTTCGGCAACCTGCCCGCCCGCGAACGCAGCGACCTTCGCGCCCTGCAGAGCCAGCACATCGAAGAATGGGTGCACCTACTGACGGCACAGTTCCCCGGCCTCGGCACGGTTGCTGCCCGCTTCCGCGTTCACGCTGCACTCGGACTCGTTCTCGATGTCGGCAGGTTGATCCGCTTCGACAACTCCCCGCAGAGCCGCTCACGCGTCGCGACGTTGATGAAGACCGTGCTGCGAGCAGGCGCACCCGCGACCGATACACAGCCCGACGATGCAGCAACACCAACGCCCTGAGACCGATACCGACGAAAACGTAAGGAACACGATGACCTCAGCACCAGTCGCACCACCTCGGACGAGTCGACCCGCGATCCTCGAATCGATCGACCCCGCGACGGGTGCGGTCATCGCCGAATGGCCGATCCACGACAGCGAAGGCGTCGCCGCTGCGGTGTCCCGCGCCCGCGTCGCCGCAAGCGTCTGGCACGAACTCGACTTCGAAGGCCGGAAGAGGGCGTTGCTGCGTTGGGGGTCGTATCTGACCAACCATGCCGACGAGCTGTGCGAGTTGGTGCTCCGCGAAAACGGCTAGCCAGCCGAGGACGCCTACCTCGAGTTGGTGCTCGCCCTCGAACACATCGACTGGGCCGCGAAGAACGCCAAGAAGACGTTGTCGCCGAAGAAGGTCTCGCCAGGATTGTTCATGGCGAACTGCGAAGCGGTCATCGAGCAACGTCCGCTCGGCGTCGTCGGCGTCATCGGACCATGGAACTATCCCGTCTACACACCGAACGGTTCGATCGCCTATGCGCTCGCGGCGGGTAACGCGATCGTGTTCAAGCCGAGTGAGTACACGGTGTCGATCGGCCACTTCTACGCGGACGCTTTTGCGAAGGCCAATCCCGAACTGCCCCTTGGCATTCTGTCGGTCGTCAACGGCTACGGCGAGACCGGTGCTGCGTTGGTGACCTCCGGAGTCGACAAGATCGCCTTCACAGGATCGACCGCGACAGGCAAACGCATCATGGCCGCCGCCGCAGCGAACCTGACCCCGGTCCTACTCGAATGCGGCGGTAAGGACGCAGCGATCGTCGCCGACGACGCCGACGTGACCGCGGCAGCGGACGCCATCGCCTGGTCGGTTGCGTCGAACAGCGGCCAGACGTGCGCGGGCACCGAGCGGATCTATGTCGTCGAGAGTGTCTACGACGCCTTCGTCGAGAAGCTCGCGAAGAATCTTCGCAATATCAAACCCGGATCCGACGCCAAGGCCGCCTACGGACCGATGACGATGCCGAGCCAGATCGAGGTCGTTCGACGCCACATCGCCGACGCACTCGACAAGGGCGGCCGCGCGATCGTCGGTGGACTCGATTCGATCAAGGGCGCCTACATCGAGCCGGTCGTCCTCGTCGACGTACCCGAGGACTCGCTCGCCGTTTCCGAGGAGACGTTCGGTCCGACCGTCACGGTCCGGTCGTGCAAGAGTGTCGACGAAGCGATCGAACTCGCCAACGATTCTGCCTACGCGCTCGCGTCGACCGTCTACTCACGGAAGAACGGCATGGAGATCGCGCGCAAACTTCGGGTCGGCGCGACGTCGGTGAACTCGGTGTTGGCATTCGGAGCCATCTCGACGTTGCCGTTCGGTGGCGTCGGCGAATCGGGTATCGGTCGGATCCACGGCGAAGAAGGGATGCGCGAGTTCACTCGTTCACATTCGATCGCTCGTCAGCGATTCGCGATACCCGGGATGGAACTGCTGTCGTTTTCGCGGAAGGCGTCGACGGTGTCGATGATCCGCAAGATCATCGGCTTCCGGCACGGTCGGCACACCTGAGCTCGTCGAGTGTGTACCTACTGTCGTCACGAGCGAGTGGAATCGACAGCAGGTACACACTCGGTCAGCCGAGGATCGCGTCGACACATCCCGCTGGATCGTCCGCGAACGGAACGTGCCCCGATCCGCGCAGTACGACGTGGGAGGCCTTCGGTAGCGCCGCCCTGGCACGAGCGGCTTGCGTTCGGTAGAAGAGCAGCGCGTCACGTGTCCCCCACGCAACGGTCACCGCAACGTCGTCGAGTGCGTTGCCACGCTCGAAGTCGTAGCCCGCGAACGACGCTGCCGCTTCGTCGAATCCCGTTGCCAGCAGCAGACCTTCGAGGTCGCCCTGCTTCTGTTGTTCGGCGACGAGGTGCGGCTTGCCGTAGGTGAGCCGCAGCATGTTGCCGCCGGCGCCGGTGTGTATCACGCGAGAAAGCTGTAGCGGTGCGAACTTGCCGAGCGCGCGCGTCTTCGAAAGGGCCTGTTGGCACCAGATCCGTTCTGCCTTGGTCCAGAACCCGATCGGCGACACGGCCGTCACCTTGCTGACAACCCCACGACGACCCAGTTCCAGCGCGATTGCACCACCCATCGAGTTGCCCGCGACTTCCGGCTTGTCCAGACCGAGGTCGTCGATGAAGGTCGCGACTCGATCGACGTATCGATGGACCCCACCCGGACCGTCGACCGCGGAGGACCCGAATCCCGGTAGATCGACGGCGATCACGTCGCGGCGTTCGGCGAGTGCGGGCGCGATGGGGTTCCAGACCTCCTTGCGGCTGCCGAGGCCGTGCACGAGAAGTAGCGGCACACCGGAACCTCGACGGTTGTAGACGAGCCCGTTCGACTCTGGCACGTGAGCTCCTCTGCTCGGATCGGACGGCCGGCAGGCCATGCGCACGACGCTATAGCTCAGCTGTTGTGTTCAGGTAGCGGGCCGCACCGAACATCGAATCGTTCACGCAGCGCGTCGAGCGTCCGGCGATGGTGCTCGCGCTTTCTGCGGTGTCCGATCATGAACCGTGCCGTCTGAACCATCCGCCGCGGCAACGGGAACCACCGATCGAGGTCGAACCCGAGGTCCAGCAACGCCTTCGGCGGCACGTTGTCCATCACCAGGCTCATATTGTGCTGGCCGAGCGACATCATCGCAGGCCACAGTGCTGCCTTCGACTTCTGCCGCAGGTCGACCAGATCGAGCTCGTACAGGCGGGCATCTCGTATCTTGTCCGCGAACAGCAGGTGAGTGGTGAGGAAGCCCATCCACAAGGAGAGCGGGAAGGTCGCAGACCGCGGCTGTATCGAGATCACCCTGCCGCTGCGGGAGGCATACGGCTCGTACGGCCTGTCGCGGAAGAGATAACCCGTGCAATTCACTATCCAGCTGCCTGGTGCGATCGTTCTGGTGGCCCCGCTGCGGAACAGGATTTCGGTCGCGCCCTCGCGATCGAGGACGTCTGCGACGTGGTCCATCGCCACCTCGCTCAGTCCGGCGGCGATCCGGTGACTCTCACCTTCGGACATGGAGGCACCGTTGAAGCTGCCGGGCGCAGGTGTCGACCAGGAGCCCCAATGCGTCCGCCACCAATCGCCGACTTCGGACTCGTTGGTCCCGTCGAAGCGCATGG